>JAFXGO010000008.1 GCA_017520185.1 Elusimicrobiaceae bacterium
ATATCAAAGGGTGAGGAGCGAAGGTCTTCAAGCAAATTGCTCGTTGTAATATAAGCGCGCTTCTGAGCATAATTGCGCACTGCTTCTTTAGGAGTTTTCGAAAGTTCAATTTCAAAATGCAATTTTGCTAACCAAGAGTAGACAATTACATGATTCTCGGTAAAACGTTCTAAGGCCGTTTCTGTTTTATCATAAATAAACCTACCCAAAGTGCCTCTTGCAGGAACCGGAATATTTTGAATGGAAAAAGGAGGATTACTTCTTTCTTTCCATCTTAAACCTGCCTCACTAGATACTTTATTATAAGCTCGGCTAAACCTCTCGATCCCTTTCGCCCAATCTGAATCCAAAAATCTGTCAATTTTTTTCTGCACAGCCGTCTGCACAGCCGCCTCTATATTGTGCCACCAAGCGCTTAAATCATCAGCGGTCTGTGCATTCGCAAAAACAGGCAACAACAACAAAGATAATACTAACAAGAGTTGTTTTTTCATATTATTCTCCATATTTTGTCACTTCTTAATTATATTATTTCAAATGTTTTATTATATTTCAAGGGCATTTGGGCCTATATGCAGTAGGCCCAAAAGTCATATATTTTTACTACATTATAGTTGTATTGCTCCGTCACTCACTTGCCTATTTTCTAAGTTTTTCACTCTCTCATTATAATTACTGACGGCAACATCCAAAAAACCTTCAATTTCTTCTTGGGTTCTCTTCTGAATATCCTGATATTTTCGGTCCAATTCTTCAGGTGACAAGCCTTTTTCGCGAACAAGACTTAGCAAATCATTTTTCATTAGATTAACTCTCTCTGATACAAATCTGGCTATTACATTCCTATAAGTCTTAGGAAATTGCGTTACTGCTCTTGAGTTAAGAATATCCCTCTTATATTGTCTCATTTGAGATTCGATGTTGCGTTGCATTTCTTGTTGACGCTTTCTTTCTTGTTCAGCCATATATGCTTCATAATTAGCAGCATTTTCTTGAGCAATTCGGGCTACTTGGGCATCATATTGCTCCCGATCAATTAAACCTCTTTTTAACTGCAAAAAATAATTTCTTATCTCCGAATAAGCTTCTTCACCATACATTTTTTTCATTTGGTTTAAGTAAGCCTCGTTCTGTTGTTCAATAGCCTCTTGCTCCCTTTTTTCTTCTTCAGTCAAGGTAAGAGCAATATTTTGCATGGCTTGGTTGGCATTGGAAATAATTTGCTCTTGAAGGGTATAGAACTGCTGGCTTTGATCTAACGGTGTATTTTTGCGCGCAGTCACTAAATCCTCTGTCATTTTGTTGTAAATTACCTGCGCTTTATTTTTCCATTCCTCTCTTTTTTCCGCGCTCAAGGCTGCCATTTCTTCAGAATTTAACACGTGGGCAATAAAATTTTGGTTATTGGTATTTAGTTCCAGTCGGAATTTTTCCAAATCTTCTTCTGACATAGAGCCAGCCATCGTAATATTATTGCCGTCCTTTTGCTGTTCGGCTAACTGTCCGGAAAGATGCTCCAAATTACTCTGCACTACATTGCCTTGCACTTCCTGTAAAGCAACACTTACATTATCATCTTCCAAGTGATTCATTTGGACCATATTCCCCAAACTTACTTGGAACTCACTTTCTATTTTTCTTAAATCGTCTACCGTAGCCTCCGGATTTTGAGCAACTGCCAAAATATCTTCCTTGTATTTGTTTAAAAGAGGCTCTGCTAAGGCGGCTGTCTCTTCCCCGAATTTATCGGTTAAACCTTCCATATATTTAGCCTTATGCTCATCAAGTGCTTGATTAAACATAGACTCAATTTGCGTAAGACGAACCTGTTGCTGAAAGGCAGCTTCGGCAGCGGCTAATGCTTGCTGGCGTTCTTCTTCAGACATACCCGAAGACATAATTTGTCCAACAGAGGCTGCATAAGATTTTGTAGCCTGACGCACTTTATCACCGGCTTGTTTTCCGAAATTCTCCTCCATATTTTGGGCAATGGCATCACCGGCAGCATTAATAATATTCTGCGTGGCTCTGGATATAGGGCTTTCCCTTCTGTTTCCTCCTAATCTCCCCCCTGTACCGCCGGCACCGCCTTTGGCATATTTGGAAATATTTTGCATACGCTTATTATTAGAAGCAGATGCAAGCGCTCTTTGTAAAGAATTAGATAAATTATTTAATAAACGGTCTGTTGTTTTGAGTTGTTGTTGATATTTGGGTTGATTTAAGGCGGGAATCATAGACATAAGTTCTCTATTAATCCCTTTTTGAGCGGGTGTTTGAGCCACTATAGCAGGCTTTTGGGCTTCTGTCGCGGCAGAAGTTGCCACTGGTGTTTGTGCTTTTTGTGAGACCACTGCATTTGCAGGTGCTTGGGCGGCTTGCTCCGCTGCCGGAGCACCCGTAGCAGCAGGAGCAACAGATGCTGCCGCCGCCGCAACATCCTCAGCCACAGGCACCGCACCTTCTACGGTGGCGGTAGAAGGCTTCACCGGTCCGGCTACAGTGTTGGTGGACGGCCGTTTATGAGCGGAACGAGAAAAATCTTTCATACCATCGGAAAAATCAGCAAAACGGGATTTTCTACTGTTTTTATTAGAAACACGGGCTTTAGGACGGTAGGGATGCTCGTCTAACATGCTGGTAGCATCAATTTCCCCATTTTCTACAGTAGGCATATTGGCATAAGAACCAAACAAAGAACGAACCTTTTTGTTAGGTTTTTTTGATTTTTCATTGGAAGAAGCATACCATACAGCTGAGGCAGTAATCAGCGTAAGTGGCAATAAAATCCCACAGATAATTTTATTTTTTTTATTCATAATTTATTCCATGTTTAAATATTTTTTTTATCTTCAGAATCAATTGTTTCCAAATTCCATTTTTTCTGCAACTCCAATATTCTTTGACGATATGAAGTATTTAAATTTTCCAAAATTTGTTTCTTTTGACTCAACCGACTGTTTTGGCGCAAGGTATCTCCCGTTTCGTCTAAGATTTCGTTAAATATCTTGCGCGTTTGCAAAACGGCTTCTTTCCCGTACAAAGATTCAACATAACTTTCTAAATTTTGATGTATTGTAATCATTTCCGCACGCAAAGAAGTAATTTTTTCTTCTTCTATACTGGCCAAAGGATCGGCATGAGTGGCATTGATATCTTGCAGTTGTGTTTGGGCCTGCTGCACAATTTCGGTAATTTTTTGTTGTAAACTTTCCTGATTTGAGGCACTGGCCATCGCATAGACATAATCTTGCACTGCCTTTTCAAACACCGGTTTCATTAACTCTGCAGATTCGGCCCCATATTCCTGAGCAATTTGCGCCACATACTGCTCTGTTTGATAAGACAAATAAGCCTTAGCATTATCGAGCAATCCCTGATCAGGTGTTAAACGTTCCACTGATTTTTGAAGTTCAATAAAATCTTTAAATTCTTTTTCTTGCGTCGCAAGCACTTGATTTAACTTTTCAGAAATCTCAGTCGTTGTAGAAGCATCGCTAATAGCCTGTTGGGATTGCAATATATTCTTGGAGATTAATTCAGACAGTTGCTCTGAAATCTTTTGTTTATGCGTTTCTAACAGGCGTGTTTCCAAAGTCAATTTATTCTTCTCAAAAAGATGGGTCAAAAAATCTAATTTGATTTCCTGTTTGGTATTACTCAATACTGAGATATCCACAATATTTTCTACAGGCAGTTCTTTTTTTCTATCTTCTGCTAAACGAGAAGCATCTTTGGCCTTTTGGACATATCTTTCAATATTGGCTTTACGAGGAAACTTGGCCTTACTTTCTTCGGCCGGTCGTTGACAAGAGACTAAAACAGCACAACAAACACCACACACAAGCAAAATACTTTTATGCATAAAATTCTCCGGAAAGGGTTTTCTATATTATGGCTTAAATTTCCTTAACGTTCAAGAGGCATTTCGTCCTAGATACTATGGTATAAAAGACCTAGAAAAATATAGGTCTTAACAAAACCCCCGCTCCTAAGAACGGGGGTTTTAAATTATTCTTTGCTAAGTTCAATAGCCAAGTCTTTGAGTTGTTGCTCATCAACCACATTGGGCGATTGCGTTAACGGGCAAAACGCTTGTGTGGTTTTGGGGAAGGCAATAACTTCACGAATGGAATCTTCCCCGCATAACAAGGCCGTCACGCGGTCCAATCCGATACCAATACCGCCATGCGGAGGCGCACCGTATTGCAACGCATTTAAGAGCATGCCAAAGCGACGGGCTGCTTCTTCTTTGGGGTGTTTCATCAAAGCCAAGATACGTTCTTGCACGTCGCGACGGCAGTTGCGCACAGAGCCGGAGGCTAATTCATTTCCGTTAAGTACCATATCAAACTGATAGGACCGTACGGAAGCAGGATCCGTCTCCAATTTATCTAAGTCTTCTTCATGCGGAGCCGTAAATGGGTTGTGCGCGGCGTCCCAGCGGTCTTCTTCGGGAATATATTCCAAAAGTGGGAAATCGGTAATCCAAGCAAAAGCCCAATCTGTTTGCGGCTTTTCATTCTTGACCAATTCCTTACGCAAAGCACCCATAAAGTTTTGGCAAGTGCGCAGATTTGCATCACTACCGACAAAAATAATATCTCCGTCTTGAGCCGCAACAGCCGTTTGCAAAGAGGCCAACTCCTGTTCGGTAAAAAACTTAGCCGTCGGACTTTCAATTTTTCCCTCTTTTACTTTCAGCCATACCAACCCTTTAGCACCGTTCTTTTTTACCAAATCGGTCAATTTATCAATTTGACCTCTAGAAAGCGTGGCACCGGCTTTTCCGAGTACGGCATAAATAGCACCTTTGGCTGCCAAAACATCTGCAAATACCTTAAAACCCGTTTGGGCAAAGATATCCGATACATTTTTAATTTGCAGACTATAGCGCAAATCCGGCTTATCAGAACCATACAAATCCATAGCGGTATGGAAAGGAATTTTCGGGAAAGGAACGGCTAATTCTTTACCGGCGGTTTTGAAAATTTCTTTCATGAGTCCTTCCACAATTTCATGAATATCATCAATCGTCACGAAAGACATTTCCATATCAATTTGCGTATGTTCAGGTTGGCGGTCTGCACGCAAGTCTTCATCGCGGAAACAACGCGCCAATTGGAAATAACGGTCCACACCGCTGGCCATCAAGGTTTGTTTGAACATTTGCGGGCTCTGCGGCAAGGCATAAAACTGACCATGATGCACACGAGAAGGCACCAAATAATCGCGTGCTCCTTCCGGAGTAGAGCGCGTAAGCACCGGTGTTTCTACCTCCAAAAACCCTTGTCCGTCTAAATAACGGCGGGCGGCTTGAGAAATTTTATGACGCATCACCAAATTACGCACCATAACGGGATTTCTCAAATCCAAGTAGCGGTATTTCATACGGGTTTCTTCGCTGGCTTCGCGGGATTTTTCCACATCAAAAGGCAAAGGAACAGAGGTATTTAAAAGTTTTAAATTTTCTACGCTTACTTCCACTTCACCGGTGGGGATATTTTTGTTTTCAGCGCCATCAATGCGGCGTTTGATTTCGCCTGTCACTTCCACCACATATTCATTACGCAGGGTAGAAGCCAATTCAAAAAACGGGCTTTCCGGGCCTACTACAATTTGCACTAAACCGCTACGGTCGCGCAAATCTAAAAACAAAACCCCTCCATGATTGCGGTAGCTGTTAATCCAACCGCAAAAAGTGTGCTTCGTACCGATATGAGCGGCATTCACTTCACCGCAATAAGTTGTTCTTTTCATATAAGTTTCTTAACCTCTTGCACAATGTCAGCTAAGGAGATTTGTTTTTGCTCTCCTGAGTTTAAATCTTTAAAAGTCACTTCTTGTTTGGCCAACTCATCTTCGCCTAAAATCAGGGCATAGGCAGCACCGCAACGGTTGGCCTGTTTCATTTGACCTTTGGCATTTTTATCAAACAAACCGCCTTCCGTACGCACACCCGCTGCACGCAAATCTTGCATCAGATTAAAAGCGGTTTCATTGCATTCTTTTCCCAAAGAAACCACATACACACTGCTTTCTTTGGCAGCGGGCACTTCTCCGCGTGAAGCAATCACGCGCTCCACACCCATAGCCCAACCGACCGCCGGTGTGGCAGGGCCACCCATGCTTTTAACCAATCCGTCATAACGGCCGCCGGCAGCGATGGCGTTTTGGGAGGTATCCCCCGCTTGAAATTCAAATACGGTGCGGCTGTAATAGTCCAAACCGCGCACCAACATCGGGTCCACAATAAAATCTATTTTACCCTTCAAAAGACGTTGCACTTCGTCAAAATGTTGCTGACATTCATCACAAAGTTGCATCGTGGGCACTTTGCCCGCAAAGCGTTGTCCATCTACTTTGCAATCCAATACACGCAAAGGATTTTTTTCTAATCTGGTTTGACAATTTTGACACAGGGTGTCTTTTTCCTTAGATAAGAAATCAATTAAAGCCTGTCTATACAAAGGGCGGCATTTTTCGCAACCCAAACTGTTAATTTTAACGGAATAATTTTTTGCCCCGAAGGAAGAAACGATATCTTTGAGCATTAAAATCATTTCCGCATCGGCTGCAGGAGCGGAATTACCGATAGACTCTGCCCCGATTTGCTCAAATTCGCGATATCTGCCCGCCTGAGGACGCTCCGCTCGGAACATATTACCGATATAATAAAACTTTTGGACAGGAGCCGCTTGCGTAAAATTATTCTCCAAATAAGCACGCACCACACCCGGTGTTCCTTCCGGACGAATGGCTATTTGACGGTGACCGGCATCTTCAAAAGCATACATTTCTTTTTGCACGATATCCGTCGTTTCACCGGTGGATTTAACGAATAATTCTTTTTGCTCCACGGTGGGAAGCCGAAGTTCGCCAAATCCATAACGGCGCAAAACACCGCGTGCGCAATTCTCCAGCTCAGTAAATAAATTAGATTGGGGCTCAAAAATGTCCCGAAAACCTCTGATTAATTTGCTCATACATAGTTATTTTAGCATTTTACGCAGGGATTGGCTAAATACAAAAACACAAGGAATATGTTATGATGTGAATATATTAATAATAAGGAACAAAAATGAGCAATAAAATTTCTATTTGTTTTGCCACCGATAACGGCTATGCTCCCTATATGGGAATGGCTATTTTATCCATCTTAACCAATGCCGGAAAAGAAGAAAACTTCCACTTCTACGTATTAGATAATAAAATTTCAAATGAAAATAAGAAAAAAGTAGAATCTTTAAAGAAGATTCGTCCTTTTGAAATGACTTGGTTGCCACTTAATGAAGAACTGTTTAAAGATTGTGATGTAAAAAGGTCTAATTGGACTTTATCTATTTTCGGGCGTTATCTGATACCGCAACTCATTGCAGACGATAAGGTGCTTTATTTAGATTGTGACATTTTGGTAAGAGGAAGTTTGCTTGCTTTGTGGCAAACAAACATTGAAGATTATTATTTAGCCGGCGTACCTGATTATAATGTCATGTACAGAGGAAAAATTGACACGCGCTTTGCGGGGCAATTAAATGCCAAAGAATATGTCAATTCAGGTGTATTGCTAATTAATAACAAAAAATGGCGCGAAGAAAATTTGTTTAAAACATTGTTAGATTACTCTATTCAAAATGCTGCCTTGCTACAATGGCCGGATCAAGACGCTATCAACTATATTTGTCGCGGAAAAAAGAAATTGGTTTCCCCCCGTTGGAATTGCATGGGATATTTTTATAAGCCGGATTTATTTTTGCAAGCACCGGATTTTGATTTTATTTTAAAAGAAAGAGATGCTGCCGTTATCCGTCATTTTCACCCGTGGGAAAAAAATATGTTTGTCCCGAATCGCAGTGAATATATAGAACTGATGAAAGGTAGTCCGTGGGCTGATTTGGTGCCGCAAGATGATTCAGAAACGATAGCCTTTTGGAAAAAATTCTTCATTTATATTTGGCGTCATCCTTTCTGTTTCTTTCTTCCCAAATTTTACCAACGTTGGTATTATAGAGGGACCAAATGTCTGTTTATGGATTGGGCTTAGTGACAAATCATGAATTTATTACACTTTGTATATGCTAAAGTATGGGGCGGTGGTGAACAATATGTTTATTCCCTCTGCAAAGAGGAAGTAAAACGCGGACATCAAAATTTTATCATCATTGACCCCAAACAAAAACAAATGATAGAGAAGTTTACCCAAGTAGCTACGGTGTTGCCCGTTTCACTGCAAAAACTCTATAAATTTATCTCTATCAAAAAGATTCTTGGTATTATTGATAAATACAATATAGACATTTTAAACTGCCATAGCGGTACGATGGCACCGATATCTGCCACCGTTAAGATGTTGCGCCCCTCTATAAAATTAGTCATTTACAAACATAATGCCTCTAAAAATCACCGAGACCTTTATCATCGTTGGATACAAAAGAAAGCCGATGCTTTTGTATGCGTATCCAAATTGGTACAGCAATTGCAAACGCAAACAGCTTGTCCCAAATACGCGAATAAATTTCATTTAATTTACAACGGGATAGACACGCAGCGGTTTATCCAAAGGGCCAGAGTCTTACCCACCGGTACACTAAAAATCGGTTATGCGGGAAGAATCGTAGAAAATAAAGGGCTATTGGTCTTGCTGGAGGCCGTTAAAATTCTGCGGGAGAAATATCAATTGCCTTGCAGTTTGTCGATAGCGGCCAGCTCACAGTCCGACTTTAAGGAGAAATGCCAAGAATTTGTAAATCAAAACAAACTAAATGATGTTTATCATTTTTTGCCAAATGTAAAGGATATGGGGCAGTTCTATGACAATATAGATGTTTTTGTTTTACCGTCTTTGATACCGGAAGCCTTTGGTTTAGTACTGTGCGAAGCCATGTACAGCGCTTTGCCGGTCGTCTCTAGCAATAACGGTGCGCAACGAGAAATTATAGAAAACGGTGTAAATGGTATTTTACTACCGCCTAATGATGCTGTTGCCATTGCCAAAAGTATCAAAGAATTATCTCGCGATGCAGAAAAGTATCAACAAATTAGTTTAGCCGCCTGTAAACGAGTAGAGGAAAAGTTTACATTAAAAGTAATGGTTAATCAATTAAATCAGTTATTTTCTTCTCTTTAAAATCCAAAAATCCCTAGTCAGTTTGACTAGGGATTTTAAATGTTAAATCAGTGGTTATTTCATTGCAGCCTTTATAAGTTTTGTGGAAAAAAGTGAAATATCGCGCTTAGTGCAATTTACCGTCATAGCCAAGTAGTCATTTAAATAAATATAAAAGATAATCTCTCCAGCGATGGGATATTCGTCCGCCTCACAGAGCATCGTTTCAGGGAAGATACCGTTTAATGCTCCTTTAAACACGTCCATATCCTCATCCGATAAGCGTGTTAAATCATTCCCTGACGCTATAAAATAGTTAGCAAAAGGGGAATTTGCATTGATGGCATTGTCCAGCTCATTGTATTTAGCCAATAAGGCCTGCCGCTTTTTATAAGCCACCCCTAGTAGCTCCTCTCGATGTTTCGATTCTTTCAGCGATAAAATAAGATGCTCATATCCAAAAAATCGCAAAATATTTTCTCTGACCGCTCTTTTACAAAGGGTTAAGTAGTCTTGAATTGAGCCGGAAAATGGCACTTTATATTTTTTTTCTGCCGCCTTAATTTCAGGGATTAAACTTTTTTGAGCACCTGCGTGCAAAGACTCAGCCCCAAAAGCAAATACAGCCACACATACAAACAAAAAACTTAATAAAATTTTTTTCATAGATTCCTCTGTTTCTGTATATTAACCTCTGATATATTTTCGTAAAAAAAAAGAGATAAAAAAAGGGTCTTTAGACCTATTCATAAACAAAAAAAGACCCATATTTAAATAGGTCTCTAAAAACAGGAAGGTTTGGTCTTTCTTCTATAAAAAGGTCTTTTGCCTGGATTTCTATCTTATATTCGGTACGGAAGCGACATAAAAAGGCAGTAAATTTGCCCGTAATCAGACGGTAAGAACATGCGCTCGGCGGGAGTCGAACCCACATTTCCAGCTTCGGAGGCTGACGCTCTATCCATTGAACTACGAGCGCGCTACGACGAAAATCAATAATATTATTATATCAAACTATCCGCATACTGACAAAATTTACCTTTTTAATTTAATTTACTCCTTGAAACTATATAGAATAAAAGTTATACTTAAAAGTGACGTAAGGAGGATAATTATGAATAAAAAAGGTTTCACCTTAATTGAGTTGTTAGTAGTTGTGTTAATTATCGGCATTTTGTCTGCTGTAGCGTTGCCGCAGTATCAAAAAACGGTACTTAAAAGTCGTACGGCGGAGGCCTGGACTAACTTAAGTGCTTTAAACAAGGCTGTACAAGCTTATTGTTTAGAAAATCCATCTGAAAGTGGAACATATTCTTCTTATAAAGATAGTTTTCCTATTCAGGTTGATAACACCGGCAATTTTTCTTATGGAGGAGATTTTGTCTGCTCTTACAGCGATCCGGTAATAGGGATCACCGCCAGCTACGCAAGATCTGGTAGTGATTTCGTTTTAGGAATCAGTGATAGCGGTAAACGTTTATGCAGCGGTTCCGGTTGTGCAGATATCGGCTTTGTCAAAACGGGTGGAGTTTCTTGTCACTGTGGCATGAGTTGCGGTGCCTGCTACTACATGGATTAATAATCAGTTAAATCCCTTAAAACCCCAACATAATGTTGGGGTTTTTTATGTAAAAATTTTTCCGAAAATCAAAATCTAATTTGTTATACTAAAGCCAGCAGGATATTTGTTGGAAAAAGGAGCCTATATGAAAAAGATTATTTTTTCCTTAGTTTTAGCCGCGTTATTGCCAAACGTAGCTTCTGCTCATCTTCAAAGATTTTATGTACCCGGTTTGGCCCCCAGCCAAAATGTCACCTCTTTGGAATTAACCCCCGCCACCACCGTCATAGATGAAAGTGCTAATCTATCGGTGGATTTTATTACCGCCAAAGCCTACTACGCGTTTAACCCCAATTATAATATGGGGATAGAAGTGCCATTGTCCAGGTGGGTATCAGCCGAAGATTCTGTCAAAGGATTAGGAGATATTTTATTATCTGCGCAGGCTGTGCAAACGGGCAATAAAATTGATTTTGGATTTAAAATGGAAACCATACTTCCCACCGCAACAGACAAAGTGTTAGGCAGCGGAAAATGGCAGATTTCCCCCTCCGTCTTTGCCGTTTATCCTGTAAAGCAAAGTTTCTTTGCCGCCTTAGGATACAAACACTATTATTCTTTAATTGGAGAACACAACCGCGCCGATATCAATTACGGCCGTTTGCGTCTTTTACTAACTTATATGAACCCTGATTTATGGTGGATTACCTTTGACCCGCAATATTATATCGATTATGAAAACAAAGGCAAAGCAGAACTTTTCTTGGAAAGTGAATTTGGTATAATGATTAATCAGGGCACGTCCCTTTATATTAAACCCGGCTTTCACGTGGGCGGAAATTGGCAAAGTAAAGACTGGAGTTTAAACATCGGCTTTAAAATATTATATTTATAAAAATTTATTTTATCGTCGTAAAAAATAATTTTTTTGTAAAACTTATTTAAAAATGATACAATAATTGAGTAGTAAGAAATCAGGTTGTTAAAAACTCCGATTTAAGCGCCCATAGCTCAATGGATAGAGTGTCAGCCTGCGGAGCTGAAGATACAAGTTCGATTCCTGTTGGGCGCACCATTTAAATAGTCTTAAATAGAGTTTAATAAACTTTAATTTACGACGATAAAAATTGGAAGAGACCTCCCAAACAAGCGGAGGTCTTTTTTTAATGCAGTTTAATGAAATTTAACCAAAATGAATACAAAATGGACACTTTTTGGACACTTTAGTTTTAATTAGTAAAATATCATTAATATCCTGCATATATTTTTATGATTTGACAGAATTTATATCCTTTATGACGAGTCCATTGATTGGTATTACGTATGAAATCTGGCATTCTATGTGTCAGATGTATTCAAAAATTGAGAAAAAATACTATAAAGCCTACATACAATGGTTTCCTTTCAGTCTTCTTAATGACGATGACTGGCTATTTTTATCTAGTCCACAGTTTTTCAAAACTTATATTCAAAATGGTGCTTTTGTTTTCTTTCCTCAATTAATGTACCAATCGGAAAACTATCTCTCCAAATCAGATGGAAGTTTTCGGGATGCTTCATTAATATCGCCCATACTTTATTTAATATTACAGTCTATGGGGAAAGTAATTGCTAATAATTATATTCCTCAACGCCCATCAGAAATTTCAGTATACTACGCGGGAAATTATCAATTCAATAGAGCATACTATAAAAAAGATTATGATGATTTTTACAAAGAAATTAACGCGGCTAGTCTGGATTATCAATATTTCATTAAAACAGATATTTCAAATTTCTTTGCCACTATAGATTTAGATTTGTTGATAAGGAGAATTAATGATAGATGTAATGGCAAAAATGTAATTTTTTCCCAAACGCAACTTCTTATATACAAAGAATTTCTAAACTATTGTGGTAACGGTAGATTCCCCCTAATAGAAAATAGTGCGGCCTCTTCTTATTTATCTACCATCATTTATTTAGACCTTGTAGACTATAAGATATACAAATATATCTCTGAGAAGATTAATTGCTTTTCTCATTTTAGGATGTTTCGTTATGTTGACGATTTATACATATTATTTTCTAGCAATAGCACCCAACAGCAAATTCTCTCCGCAGTAAACGAAATTCGAAATGAGTACTCTTCTATTTTAAAAGAATTTAGACTTACTCTAAACACAAAAAAATTTTGCTTCAAACCAACTAGTAATATAAATGAAGAAATAAAAAAGTCGTTGTATGACGAATATATTAATGGAGTAGATTTTCCCATTGAAGAAATACTGCAACCATCTCTAGAAAATTTTTTAGACCGCTTGCTGCCTCTTATAACTGCTGGGAATTTAGATGTAGAAAAATATAATCAATGTATTTTGGATTCTTTTTCTGAACCTGAACTAGAATATGCGCCTAACGAAATATTCAACTATTGTATTTATAGGCTCAATTCATCTCTACAAAATCAAGTTGTTATACAAAAAATTAGAAATATCTTATCCTATGACATTTCATTCATTACATTAGACCCCAAACGTCTATCAGTAATGATTATGAAAACAAAAGATGAAGCAGCAATTAAGGCTCTTTTAAATCACTTATTTACCAAAAATAAGGATGATACTTGGAATAGGTATCATACAATCATTGCTGTTGTATATTTTATTCAAAGTTTTTTTCGACATATCGACTTATTAAAAATAATACATATTCGATGTCCAGAATTATATGCCTTTTATGAAGCAAATTGCAGACAAAATTTTTTTAAAATATTAGAAAATAAACCAAATTTATATTATGCGTTGCTTTTTAATGATTTCAAATCTTGCCTGTTTTACTTTATGTATTTAGCAGAACTCAAAAGACATAATATAATCATAGCATTTGCTTATTTTAAAAATTTTTTTGACAGAATAACTGCCATTTTAGCCTTTAAAAGTGGCAAAGACAAGAGAAAAGGTAAACGCCCTCATTTCAAGACATATTATCAAGAAGATGCTACCAAATCTGTCTATAATGAGATAGACGGAAGTCAGGATGTCATTGAAAAGGCTTGGAAGTTGAGACACTCAAATCCGTTGTCTCACTCCTCAGCAGAGTTATGGGATAATGATTCCAATCAGATGGGAATATTAACAATTATTAGAGCACTAAAACAATTAATTAATACATTCATACAAAAAACTCCAATTAAATAATCTGCCATCTAAAATATCGTTAAGTAGTAGCGACTACTAGTGGCTATGTTCCACTTGCCAAAAAGACGGAAAATAGGCGAAAGTATGCCGAAGGAGATTATCAGATAAGAAAAATAAAAATCTAACTTTAAGAAAAAAGCCCTAGTTGGAAAAATTTTTCAGAAATTTTACTCAAAAAGCCCCTATTAAAATTTTTTTCAGATTTTTAGGGGCTTTTTTTATATATGTATATGATTTGCTTTGCGAATGGGGAAAATACTTTCCCCGACACGTTTTTGTCGGGGAATTGAGTAATTTATTTATTTCATCACTTTTTGTAGTAGATTTTCATAAGTATCTACCACATCGTATTGTACTGCCTGGGTACTGATGGCCCTAAAGTGTTCTCTAGCACAGGCAATTTTGGCCGATTCTGCTTCACGTAGTTCTAAAGAATCCATCGTTCCCTTCGTTTCAGCTACAAAGAAAATATGTTTTACTTGGCCTTCGTGGAAAGCAATAGCCCAATCAGGGTTATAATCACCCACAGGCGTGGAGATTTTAAATCCGCTAGGTAATTTAACATAAACGGCTACTTCCTCGCTGTTATCCAGTTTTTCGGCGAAGTTCTTTTCTTTGTCTGAATCATAGCGCAAATAGTTATATAAATGATTTTTTACCTCTACAGCATTTACGCCTAATTGTCCTTTAATTGTATTTTCGGTAAAAATACTGGTATTATAGGAATCCTCTAATTTATTGTAGGCTATATGTTCTATAATAGCGGTAGCCTTCTCATCGTTAATAAGTTTGACTGTTTTAAGAATAAAATCTTCAGGATTGAATTTAAACTGGTCAAATTGTGTTTTATCTATTCCTTTAAGGATTTCCACCACTGCAGAACGGGTTAAACCTGTTCCTTCCACTATTTTGCCCACTAAATCATACTTGATATTTTTATTAACGGTGACTTCGGCAGACAATGTGCGTCCGCCTTCATTGCGCGTAAATGCCTCTCCTTTTTCTAATTGTTCTTTAGACTCAATACTATCCATCTTCCCTTTTTCTATTTGAAAGACGATTTTATTAATTTGTAGTTTTGTATTGATGGCATTGATGGCTTTTTTAATTAGTTCATCCGTTTTAAAATCCACTATATAGATAGATTTTGCATTAATTTTTTGCCATAACATTTGAAATTCTTTACTGGCTAATTTATCTTGATTAACAGAGAGTTCCACATTGTTAGCACGGGCATTATCAATTTTTAGTTTGCCAGTGGTTAAGCGGTCCAGTAAAGCCACTAAATCTGTTTGATACGGCATAATTTCATCAGGAAGGGTTAAGGTTCCTGTTTGTTTGTCTTGATAAAATTCAGGAGTTAATGCGCCTTTTTTAAGGTATCCTTCCCCAATCAATCCTTCTACTATATCATCTGCCAGATTTTCGTCAATTTTGCGTTCTTCTCCTTGAGTATTTCTTAAGATAAGCCCAATGAAAGATTCTGCCTTCAGTTTAGTGATGCGATGCTTAGAGTCTTCTGCTAATTCCTGCTGTAACCCTTGAGCAAAGGATTCATAACTTTCGTTTGCAATAACAGTTAGCACATTGATATTGTGCACTTCTGCTCCAATAGCATTTTCATCCTGTCTTTCTCCGTTCTTGTTAACGGACAAACGTAACCCACGGCCTACTTCTTGACGTTTACGTATTTCAGCACTACTTTCTTTAAGCGTACAGATTTGGAATACGTTCGGGTTGTCCCACCCTTCACGTAGAGCGGAGTGACTAAAGATAAACCGCACCTTAGATTTAGCATCTTTGGTAGATAGAGAAAGTAAGGATTCTTTGTCCTTCATAATCAGGTCATACGCATCCACGTCATCGGAGGTTCCTTCTTTTTTATTAGCAATCTTACTCGCTACCATACGTCCCTTTTTATCAATAGAAAAATATCCCGCGTGCGTGGCCTGTGAAGTAATGCTCTCTAAATACGCTTTGTAAGATTCATTTAGGAATAAATCCGCCTTAATTTGGTTTAAAACGTTGTTATATTCCTCTTCAAAAATTTGGGCATATTCTCCGTTGGCTTGATTGCCGTTCTCATCATACTGGCGGTATTTGGCCACTTCGTCAATAAAGAACAAAGACAACACTTTTATTCCTTTCTCATAGAGTTCTTTTTCTTTATTTAGGTGGGCCAAAATAGTTTCGCGTATTTGAATACGGCGTAGTTGCCCTTCGGCTACTTTACCCATTACATCCCCTACGTATAACCGTTTGCCGTTTGTAAATTCCAAAGAGTTATCCCGTGCATCTATACTGGCCACTACATAACCCGTTTTGTATTCAGGCAATTCATTGGATAAATCATACAGGTTATCCCCTTGTTTGACGGCACGAATCACAGGACGAATAGAAGTTTTACCTTTTACTTCAAATTCTAACGTAGCCGTGGGGTATTTATCTTTAAAAATATTGATGGCCGATAAATATAAATAACCATCTGTACCCGTACTGCCACTCGCAGTAACCCCTACTACTTCAATCTTTTTGACTAATTTTTTGTTATAAGCATCAATAGCATCTAACCGATAGACCACGTTGTATTCTTTTTTAGGAGTGGCCGAGTAGCGAAGGGTTAGTAACGGCTTAAACTTTTTCAAATTTTCACTTGTTGCTTCACCTTCTACTGATTGCGGTTCGTCAATAATTAAAACAGGGTTTGTGGCAGCAATCACTTCTATAGGACGGCGGTATTTGAACTCTTCTAATTCCATTGTAATACGGCGGGCATCTTTTCCACGTGCATTAAACGCTTGGGAGTTGATAATCATTACGTTAATACCACTATCCATAGCAAATTGTTCCAGGTCGGTTAGACGGGCGGAATTGTAGATGAAAAACTTAATTTTCTTGCCGTATTCTTCAGCAAAATGGTCTTGGGTAATTTGGAATGACTTATATACCCCTTCACGGATAGCCACAGAAGGGACAACTACAATAAATTTGCTCCATCCATAACGTTTATTTAACTCGTAAATGGTTTTGATATACGTGTAGGTCTTACCTGTCCCCGTTTCCATTTCTACGGTTAAATTATACTTCCCTTCCAGGGAGTCTGATAAGCGGATTTGGTTGCGTTTTTGAACTTCGTGCAAGTTTTTAAGCACGTCTTGCTCTACGGCAGGTAATAAACGTTGATTATTAAAGCCCGTTTGTTCAATATCAAACTGTCCTGCGGCTACGCGCCCCATATCTACCAAGTAGGAAGATTGCAAATAGGGTTGCCCTGCAAATACATCACAGACGGCAAGGGAGGCATCTTCTTGAAATTTTTGATGTTTAAATTGCAATTTCATAGAAAACCCCTAAATTACTTTAACTTTGGTATCAGGAGAAAGCAATTTGAAGAGTTCCCCTACGTTAATCTTGGCAGGGCTGTCCGTAAATCCTGCATCACGGAATACCACCCGCAACGGCTTTTTGGCGGCAATGTGGCGGATAATATCTTCGGTGACATTTTCATCAAAACAAGCCACTAAATCCCCATTATTAACCGTATGGATAGTATAAGAACCCACTTTTTCAGAAGTGTGCGGGTAAGATAACGGCAAGCCCCACTCTAACATACAACCATAAAGCAAGTCCATATCGTTGCGGTCTTCTTTGATGTTACTGGTCATTTGAGACAGTAAATCTTGTGTGTAGTCGGCAGGGTTATAATAAACATCTTTCATATTGCTGCCTGCCAGTTTAAACACACGGAAACCACCGTCAAAATTGGATTCTGGATGTTCCTCTTTAATTTGTTTAGCGGCCCGTCGGATACGTTCTTTACCGATTTCACAAATATTCTTATATCCTGCTTTGTATGCTTCGCTTGTTTTATCACACTCTTCGGGCAGTTGTACCATAATAAATTTACGATTACCACCATCTTCTGCGTTGAGTCTCATAACAGCGTGGGCAGTTGTGGCAGAACCAGAGAAGAAGTCCAAAAATATTCCTTTGGAATCGTTTAACATTTTGGTTAATTGTTTAATAAGGCGAACTGGTTTTTTACCATTTTTGTATGCAATGCCTCCTTCTTTGGAAACATTACCCATATCAATATAAAACCCGCTCCACCAATCTCCACGAATTTTACGAAGACCATCTTCTTGATAATAGCCGTCAGTTATACCCCACGAATCTTTCAAGCGTAGCAACTGCCGCATATTCCCTTTGGAGTCTAAGGTTAGGAGATACTTTTTCCCTTTTCTATCTATTTCTTTCCAATATCCCTGTCTTAATTCTGTTATATCTTCACAATCAGGAGATTTATCAGAGCGGACAATTTCGGCGAGATGAGAGCGGACAATTTCGGCGAACTCTTCACTTTTTTTGTATGCTTCTGCTAATTTTAGAGGTTTTTTATTATTACAATCTTTTGGAAACCGATAATCATACAACTCACTTAATTGCCCAATTTCTCCATTTGATTTTAAGAATAAACTATAGTGTTCATCATATTCTGGTCTTAAGTCATAAAGTGGGCACTTTGCAATATCTTGGTGGCCATCTTTAGAATAACATAAGATATACTCTGCATTTTTGACAATATTTCCATCCTGGGCGGCTTTCACTTTCATCCCTTGTGTTGTACTCATTTGACAATGAATTGTTGTAACAAAATTCTCTTCTCCAAACACTTCATCACATATTTTTCTTAAATTTTCAACTTCATTATCGTCAATAGAAATAAAAATCACGCCATCGTCAGTTAACAAGTTGCGAGCAAGTTTTAAGCGCGGATACATCATAGAACACCAATCACTATGAAAACGCCCATTAGAATCGGTATTTTTGACGAGTCTATTTCCTTCTTCATCTATTCGTTCGCCCGATTCTTCATACTCTTCCTGGGACATTGCAAAATCATCTCTGTAAATAAAATCATTCCCCGTGTTATAGGGCGGGTCAATGTAAATCATTTTTACTTTGCCTAAATAACTTTCTTGTAAGAGTTTAAGCACATCTAAATTGTCGCCTTCAATATAAAGGTTTTGGGTAGTATCCCAATTTACACTGTCTTCTTTGCAAGGGCGGAGCGTTTTGCGAATTGGTGTGGCGGCTTCCAAGATGGCCTGTTTTTTACCTACCCACGTAAAATCGTAGGTTTCACGGTTATCTATGGCAGAATCAGATAAAATTTGCCTAAGTTTATCAAAATCTATGGCTTTTTTAAGTGTGCCATTATCATCTTTGGCTTCGGTTAGCACTTCAGGGAATAGTTGCCCAATTTTAGCAATGTTTTCCTGTGTTAAATCTTTGGTTTCAAATTTCATCTTCTCCGTCATAAATCCTCCCTAAATCTCCCTTAAAATCTGTTCTAATTCGCGCACTTTGCTTTTAAGTTCCACTTGGCGATTGTATTGTTTCTCTCTACGGATTTGGGCTTCCAACTTATCAATCTTGACTTGTATTTCCCGTTGCAGGATTGTTTTTTCCACCCGCTCAGCCATTTTTTTGCCATCTTCTAGGGTTAAATTTTCGCCTGCTACTGCCTGCACTAAGTTTTCATACACGTTATCAAGTGTAATTCCCGCAATGGTAAAATTGAGGTCTTCTTTTGTCATCCAAGGTGTATAAAAATAGCGTTTAATGGAGTAATATGCCTTGTTAGAGCCGTCTTTTAACTTGAAGGCTATACCTGCCTTAACTTCGTTATTATGCTCTAAAATAAACAGAATATGATAGGGTAGTTCCTTATCCCATTGCAGTAAAACACGCTCATCTAATTCAGGTTGATTAAGTAGCAAGTGAAAAACTTCTATTTCCGTTACGTATTTTCCTTTGCTAATGTTGAGTGTGTCTTCCGCCAATTTATAAGCCCAATGCACAGATTTTACTTGCTGATTAAATGCTTTGCGGACACTTGGCGTAAAATGTAGTTGTGTGGCTAATTTTTCTTTAGCCACACGCCGATTAAAAAATGTCTGCGAGGGAAAATTAAACATACGCCCTATTTGATGACAAAGAAACAAATAAGTTCAAAGTCATCTAACCCTTTGATGTTTCCTGTAAGGGCCGTTGTCCCGCCAGGAGTAAATAAACTATCAATATCGGACTCTTCTTTTACGTTGATAATGCTTTTAATGGCATCCGATAGAAGTTCCGAATATACCTGCATATTTTTGCCGTCTTGTGTTTCTGTATTGAAGGCTTTACAAAGTTCTTGGTTGGGAAGTGTTTTCCCTTTGCATAAAAGACGCATTTTGTCCAAAATGGATTTGGGGGCTAAGTAATCATAAACTACTTGCCCATTCATATCTACATACACCATATAGAACGGATGTAGGCCGTTCTTTTTATCTATATTGATAGTAGAACTCACATTGCGTAATACATAGACCACGCCAGGAGGACAATCAGCCGTGCTTTGCAAAACAGCGTGTAAGCCGTGTGGGGCAAGTTCAGCATTAGGGTTTTGCTTCATATATTCCAGTAAGTCCAAGCGAAACTCATTTAACCCTAAATCCATAATAGATACGCTTTCGTTTACATCTTCCAAGTCCACTACTTCAGATTGCAAGCGTTCCAGTTGTTTTTTGCGGTATTCCAAATCGCCCTTTTCTTCGGCGTTGATAAGGTCATCGTCCCCCGTTGATGTCATAACAGATATTTTCATACGGGTTTCTACACGACTTTTTAACTGGATATAGTCATCTAATGTTAAATCAGGCCAGAAGTTGACCATCTGGATACGTTCGTTTTTGCTACCAATACGGTCTATACGACCAAAACGCTGAATAATGCGTACAGGGTTCCAGTGAATATCGTAGTTGATCAGGTAGTCGCAATCCTGTAAGTTTTGCCCTTCTGAAATACAGTCCGTAGCAATTAAAATATCAATGTTATTTTCGGTATCTTTGGGGAAAAGTATGTCTCTTTCTTTTGAAATAGGCGAAAATAAAGTCAAAATATGGTTCAAATCACTGCTGACCGCATATTTAGGCAAAGTGGTTTTTGCATTGCCTGTACCCGTTACAAGGGCTGTGTGAATCCCGTATTTTGCTTTTATGCGATGAGCAAGGCTGTTGTATAGGTATTGTGCCGTATCTGCAAAAGCCGTAAAAATGATGATTTTTTTGTTATTGGCATTGATAGGATTATCTATTTTTTCTCTTATTTTCGTAATTAAATCTTGCAGTTTAGAATCGTGCTCTGGGGTGATAGGTTCTAATAATGCGGAAATACGCTTAAGAATTTCCGAGTCGGCTATCAATTCTTTACGCCAGGATTGATAATCCATATCGGCCAAATCTACTTTTACTTTTGAAGCAGAGGCGAATAAATCTTCATTTTGGTCATCAAAATCTAAATCTTCAAGGTCATCAAACTCATCAACCGTATGTTGGGCGCCTTTGGAGTGTTCAAATTGATTTATCGTTTCTATATTATCTTCAATAAAGTTCTGAATACGTCCAACGGTCAGGCGGAAAGATTCTACACTGCTTTCCAAACGTTTAAGCAAATTAATGCTCATTAAGCGTCTTAAGCCTTCCTCCCGTCCTACACGGGTTAGATTCTTGTTAGATTCTATGTATTTATCCATCCGACTGGGATGAATGAATTTGGAAGGGATATAGACCGCCAAAGTAAGAAGGCCTAGCAAGGAGTAAATATTGTTAAAAGATAAGTCTTCACTTTGTAAATCTGTCAGTGTGGAGCGAATAGATAGTGGTTTGTTACGCGTAGGAAATTGCCCTACTTCTGCCATATTGTAATACTTTTGTATATGCTTACGAGAACGAGCGATAGTAACGCTATCTAATACTTCAAAGAAGTCAAAATCTAACATTTTGAGAAGTCTTTCTGTTTTGCGTTCTTCAGCAGGCAATAAGCTCCATTCGTTAAATTTGCTTTGAGCACGAGAAAAAATTGTTTCAATAGAGTGTTCAGTTTTTAACTTTTCGTTGATAATAGCAGGAGTGCCTTCATAGGCTAAGGCTAACTGATTTTTAAGGTCCACAAAGCGATTATTTACAGGGGTAGCGGACAACATTAATACCTTGGTTTTAACTCCAGGGCGTATAACTTGATTGAGTAAACGAGAATATCTGTTTTCTTTGCCATCTTTGCTAATTTGGCCACCATTACGGAAATTGTGGCTTTCATCTATTACAATTAGGTCATAGTTTTCCCAGTAAATGCGAGATAAATCTATGCCATTAGAATGTCCTACAGTACGAGATAAATCCGTGTGATACAATACATCATAATGAAGACGGTCATTGGCGATGGGGTTATTCTTATAATTGGCTTCAAAAGTTGTCCAGTTATTAGATAGTTTTTTAGGACATAAAACTAGGATATTTTTGTTTCTATCGTTATAGTATTTCATTACCGCTAAGGCAGTGAATGTTTTTCCAAGACCCACGCTATCGGCTAAAATACATCCATTGTATGTTTCTAACTTGTTAATAATGGCCAAGGCCGCATCTTTTTGGAAATCATATAGTTTATTCCAAATTTGACTATCTTTAAATTTAATGGCTTCATTGGGGAGAACATCCTCGGAAATATCGTTTAAGAACTCGCGAAAGATATTATATAAAGCAATAAAATACACGTACTGGGCGGGATTCTCTTTATAAGCCGCTGTTATGCTATCTATTACTTGTGCCGTAACATCTTGGAAATGCTCTTCGTCTGCCCAAAGTTGATTGAAATTATCCAAATAACGTTTGCTTGCAGGGTTGTCTATTTTTGTTACTAAATTGGGGAGATTATTTCCCTTTGCTTCTCCTAAGTCTACCGTAGTGAATCCGTGAATTGGAAGGTAGGTTACAGAGTCAGAAGTTGATATATTAATGAAGCCGTTCATAGGTTCATTGCTGTTATTTGACTTGAAAACTACTTTATCTCTTATCCAATTAACACATTCTTGTGCAATGGCTTTTTGGGTCAGCTCATTGCGAAGTTTAATTTCAAATTCAGTGCCGTAAATACTACGTTCGCGAGACAATTGCGGAATATAGAATTCCCTTTGTTCTTTGGGGGCTTTTTCTGTAGAAAATGTGGGTGAGGTGAAAATAAAACGTAGTTCAGAGATATTTTCTAATTTTTGTTTTAAGGTGCGATAAGCATAAATGGAAAAATAAGCCGCGGCAATACTCAGTTTGCTGTCTTTTTTTATCTCTTGTTCTAAATCATCTTTTAACCGTTCATTAACATTATCAATTACTTTCATTATTACCCACCTAATCCTATTATCAGGTGGGAATAAAAACGGCCATTTAAGACGCGTCTCTGATAGTGCCGCAGTCATAAATAGCCGTAGTTCGCATATAAAAATATATGCGAACATTCGGCACCATATACCCAAGGGATCAGCTCGAGTATATGGCGCCTAAACCAGCTATTTTTGGACTATCAGAGAACTTCGTTTGATTGAAGCCCACCCTATTTCTTCAATAGGATTCCAAAAACAGTATTAATTGTATAAGCAGGTTCTATCTCTTAAAACCTGCTGAAAATCGTTATATTCACCTCAAATATAGGGTATATCTTATCATAATACCATATTTGTTCTCCCTTTTGATATGTAGCATTTATTTTTATATTTCCCTTAAATTTTCATCATTTTTTCTCTTTTTTTAGGAAAAATTCTCCTCTGGAAAACAACTTAATAAGACTTTTTCTCTCTCGGTAAACAAATAAGGTTTACATTTATATATTAAGTAGAAAGGAAGAATATGTTTAGACGGTAAAATTGAAATTGGTTTACACTTATACATTAAGTAGAAGGACAAGATAGAAGAATGTAATAAATTTTGTGGAAACTAAAATCATTTCATAATGCCAAACAGAGAGCAAATAACGTTTAAAATTATCTATCTTTCTAAAGAAAAATTAAAAAAGGTTTACACTTGTATATTTGTTGAACACTAAAAGGTTCCCAGAGCAAAAGTCTGGATTTTAACTGAAGAGGTGTCAACAAATATGATTGACCGAATGAAAGGTGGAATTGAACCACAAGATGTAAAAGAAATATGGACAGGAAGTATAGAGTTATTGAAAGAAGACCAAATTATGAATCCGAAAAATAAACCCGTTGTGTATTATCATCGCCAAAAACATCAGTTTGTTTTTGATGTAGCCGTACCTAGATGCTTATTTGGAAATAATCTAGCAGAAGCAACAGATGTAGACTTAGATAAAATTGTGTTGGAAATTCAAAAGGCATTCAGATATAAGGGGTTAGACGTGTCGAAAGAAGCCATCTATAATGCAGGGATTTATTACTTAGAGTACGGCAAGAACATTATTTTACCTATCAATGTGTGCTTGCTTGCCTTGTTTAAGCGGCTAGGGAAATGTTTAACCAAAGGATATAACGAACCCTCTTTTCATCACTATAGAAAAGGCAGAAGGGAAGGGTATAAGGTAGGTATAAGTCTTGAGAGCAAGGATGTGGGATTCTATGACAAAACAACAAAAGAATTGGTAAGCAAAAGTAAGCACAATAATTCGAATAAAGAAGTTTATTGTAATTTGCTACAGAAGCAAAAACAAGTGCTGAGATATGAAGCATCTTTCTATGGGAGTACTTCCGTAAAGAGTAATTTGTCCAAGTTTAAAAAATGCGATGGAAAATTTACTTTACGGGATGTATGGGATAGTAAATTAGCACAGGCCATTCTTGTAAGTGCCTTAAATGAAGTGGTAGATAACCTTCCCCCTGCAGGTCATTCTAAGGAGATGGAACTCAGAGAGATAGCACAGGCAATAGAGCAAGGCGTGTCTGTAAGTGATATTGCCCACTATAAAGGGATGGAAGCATTGGAAAGAAGGCACGGAGCAACCACCATTAAAGAACTGTTTAACCCTATAGCAAAGCGATATGGCGGACAAAGAGCACAGTATGGGCAGTACACCACAGCCAAAGGGAAGCAAGCAGAACTAAGTAAATATTTTAAACCTAGGCGAGAATATTTAATCAAAAAAATCATACGGACGGTTAATAATTTTAAGCCTATTCGGGTAAATGGCAAAACCAATGAACTAATTGAAGGATAATAGAAATATTTAAAGGAGCAACTATGAAAAACTTAATTAAACAACTAGAAGAATACAGACTTAAAAATAGACTTACACAAGAAGAACTAGCCAAATTGTTAGGCGTGTCTTGCGTATCGGTCAATAAATGGCTTAATGAGCATACGAAACCCCAAAAGTTGCAAGTTTACCAAATTGAACAACTGCTAAAGAAACAGGAAGGGAAAGACGAGTAAGGATGTATATTATGTGAGAATAAGTAAGGAAAAATAACAGTAAAGAAAATAGATAGATAGATAAAGTCTTAAGAATACAAGGCAATCTTAACAAAATTACAGGATGTAGGAGAACTGAAAATGAAAAGAAATGAAATTATGTTAAAGAAACTGAAATCTAATAAAAATAGATTATTAGCATTCGAAGGAGATATGAAATGAAAAGAAGGTTAGTAAATGCTAAAGGATTAGCAGAATACATTGGCAGTACAGAAGGAAGTATTAACACGTACAAATGCCAAGGCAAAATTCCAAAACGATGGATAGTGCCTCTAGGAACAAGAGGAGTTCGTTATGATTTGGAAGAAGTCGACAAAAGCATTGAAGATAGCAAATTGTCTTTAGAAAGTATTTTTAAGGTTCAAGCCTAGTGAGATTTATTAAGTGAACGGACAGAGGTGCTTTATCCCTCGTTTTAACATATACAATGAAGTATCCACTCTACACCCGATTTACTTGATAAAGTGGACAAAGTACCTCTAACCAATCATTTAGTAGATTTTTTAGACGGAATATTTAAATACTGTTCTAATGCTTTGCGGATTATCCAAGAAATACTTCGTTCTTGCTCTTCAGAATATTTTGTCAGAGCATCCTGTATTTCCTTGGTAGCCACAAAGGCAATAGTAGGTTTAGATGAATCAGAATTTGATGTTTTATTTATCATATTTGTATTGTACCAAATTTAACTATTGAAAGCTATTGAATATTTAAAGTCAATATGATATATTTAATTATATTGATACATATTGAATAACAATATAAAATCAAACTAATTTGAAAGGTAAATTGAGATGAAAAACCGTAAAATAGTCAAATTAAATCAAAATGAAACGGTATTTATTGATTACCATACCCCTAGTGGAATAAAACGTAGGACATTATTATTGATGGGGTCCCAATTAATATCGTGGGAAATAACATTAAGGAAATTTGAAAATGAGCAAGCATAAAGGTATTAGAATAAATAAAGAAAAAGGAACGATAACCCTGGATTATCGTGATAAACAAAAGAAGAGACATCGTGAGACAATTACAGGAAGTCTTACTTTTGCAAAAGAATTATTAGCAAAGCGTCGAGCGGAAATTGCGGAAGATAAATTTTTTCCAGACCGCCAAAAACAGAAACTGACATTTATGGAAGCGGCAGATAAGTATTGGGCTCTGCATCTATCAAAAAAGAAAAGTGCACTTAAAATGAAATATACGCTTGAATATTTGAAGAAGCAGTTTGGGAATATTCCGTTGGCTAGTATAACGGCAGAAGAAGTTCAGAAATTTTATAACGAACGAATGGCTGAAACAACATCATCCACCGCTAACAGACATTTAACGTTGATGAATGCGATTATCAATAAAATGATAAAACTTAAAATCTACAAAGGTGAAAATCCTTGTGTAGGCGTGGTTAAGGAAAAAGAACAGCCCGCACGTGAAAGATACCTAACCAAAGAGGAAATTAGGGATGTGCTAACTTATGTGCCTGAGCGTTCACAAAATCTGATAGCATTGGCCATATCTACGGGTATGAGACAAGGCGAAATTATGAACCTGGATTGGAAAGATATTGATTTTACAAGTAACATTATCAACGTAGATAAAACAAAATCAGGTAAGAAACGAAGGGTTCCAATGATGGCTTCTTTGAAGAATTTGTTAATGAATATGAATCCTCAAAGAAATGGCAAAATATTTACCCTATCTGTTAAACAAGTGAATTACGACTTTAAGCACGCGTTAGAACAGGCCAAAATTGAAAATTTCCGTTTTCACGATTTAAGACACACATTCGCTAGCCATTTTATGATGAATGGAGGAAATCTTTATACATTGAAAGAGATTTTAGGCCATTCAGACATTCGGATGACTCAGCGGTATGCCCAATTAAGTCCTGATTTTGCAAACGAATCTATAAAACTTCTGAATGATTTAGTTCCAGTTTTAGTGTAAGAGGTTATTACAATGGAAAATCAAACTAATCAAAATACAATTAATGAAAACAATCAAAAAGCAACAAAACAAGAAATAAGGGTTAAACAAATGGAAATGACAATCTACAGTTTCCCTAAAAATACATCCGAGGAAATACAATGTAAAATTGCTGATTATTCGGGCAAGTTATGTTTAGGATTGTATACCTATAAAAAACAACCTAATGGAACTCTAGAACCTACTAATAAAGGTATTTGTATGAAAGTAGAAACTTGGCAGGAATATTTACCTAAAGTATTAAAAGCGGCTCAAAATGCTCTAGAATAGCCTTGCTTAACCCGATTATTGGAAATCCTACACATAGTCTGCTAAAAGTTATGTGTAGGCATTTTTTTTGCTAATCTACACAAAAAAGTATTAGAATATGTGTAGATTTGAAAATAGGTGTTTGGGAAATGGAACAACTAATTGGATATTTTACGACTAAACAACTTATACAGAAAGGACTTACTACATACAAGATTCGCTCTTTGTGTGCACAGGAGATATTGCTTAAAATCAAAAAAGGTCTTTACCGAAATACAGAAATGTTCTACCAAGACCAAAGTTTTCTGGACGTATGTCAGGCAATTCCAACGGCTGTTGTTACCAGTTATTCCGCCTTGTCCTATTACGGACTTACTACCTTTATACCACAAGAAGTTTTTATTTGTATTCCCCAGAACCGAAAAATTACGAAAATAGATTATCCGCCTACTGTTCAGTACCGCAGGGATGTTGCTCTATTTAAAGAGCATATTGTTACAGAGAGACGAGATAAATATTCTTTTCGCATTTATGATATGGAAAAAGTAGTTTGCGATACCATCAAAAATCGCAAAACTATGGGAATGGACACGGTAAAAGAGGTTTTGCGAGAATACCTAAAACACAAAGATAATAATTTACTGAAACTCTATGAAACCGCTAAAAAATGTAAAGTATTTGATGTCCTAGATGAATTCCTAACGGTAATGAGGTAAATTATGCGACAAATTACAAATTTTGGGGCTTCAAACTTTAGAAAACTGTTACACCAGGCCAAAATCAATAAATTGGATTTTAATACATTACTAAAACGTTATCTGCAGGAACGTTTCTTGTATCGATTATCCAAAAGTGCTTACAAAGATAATTTCATCTTGAAAGGCGGATTGTTGCTTGTTACTATTGATGTGCCTGCTTCCCGCCCAACAATGGATATTGATTTATTGACCCAGAAACTAAGTAGTAGCAAGATAAAAGAGGTCTTTAAAGAGATTTTGGCTATACAGTACCAAGATGGTGTAACCTTTGATGGGGATTCTTTGCAAAGTGAACTTATCACCAAAGATGGGGCTTATCACGGTACGCGTCTTAAATTTAAAGCATATTTCAATGGAAGCAAGAATGATATGAGTATTGATTTGGGCTTGGGTGATGTGGTAGTCAATCCGCGTACTATTACTTTTCCTACTATTTTGAATGAAGATGCCCCTATTTTGACGGCGTATTCGCTAGAAACAATTATAGCGGAGAAAATGGAAGCGATGGCAAAATTATTACACGCCAACAGTCGTATGAAGGATTTTTATGATGTGTATACAATTCTTCATACCTATTCTTTGTCAGAAGAGTCCTTAATACAGGCTATTAACATCACTTTTAAAAACCGCCAAACTTCTTTAGAGAAATTACGAGCGGTATTAACACCTAATTTCTATAATTTAGATATAAAACAACCTCAATGGGAGGGATTTTTAAAAAAGAATAAAATTACTCAAGTTCCTGCAGAATTTAGTCAGGTTATAGCAGATATTGCCTTAAATCTGCCTAAAACTTTTATTAAAGAGGAAAAATAGCCCATTTTAGAAAAAATGGACACTTTTTGGACGCTTGGAAGTTTGAATTTTGTATCCGATACAATTTCCCGACGAGAAATTAAGTAAAAAGGGAAACGTGTCGTCAGCCTGCGGAGCTGAAGATACAAGTTCGATTCCTGTTGGGCGCACCATATAAACCCCTCTAAAAAGAGGGGTTTTTTTAAATTATCTGCCACGCAGAATTTAGTAGAGGAAAGTTATGGATCCACTCAGCACCTTACCAATAAAACACACCAAACCTAATGCCTGGGCACTTTTGCCTTTGTGGGTATTTTTAATTTCTTATGTGGTCGTTTCTGTTATAGCTGGTGACTTTTACAAAATGCCCATTACGGTGGCTTTTGTCATCGCCTCTGTAGTTGCTGTCGTCACGTCCAAAGGCAAAGATCTGACCACTAAAATTGAATCCTTTTGTAAAGGGGCGGCCGATGCCAACATTATGCTCATGGTTCTCATTTTTATTTTGGCCGGAGCCTTTGCCCAAACGACCAAAGCAATGGGAGCAGTGGAAAGTACGGTAAATTTAACTTTGTGGATTCTTCCACAATCATTGTTGCTTCCCGGCTTATTTTTAGCTGCCTGTTTCGTGTCTATATCCGTAGGGACCTCTGTAGGAACAATCGTGGCCTTGACCCCTGTAGCGGCCGGTATTGCCGCCAAAACGGGTATGCCTCCTGCTCTTATGACAGCGGCCGTAGTCAGCGGTGCTATGTTTGGAGACAACCTCTCTTTCATTTCCGACACTACTATCGTTGCCACTCGCACACAAGGTTGCCGCATGAAAGATAAGTTTCGCACTAACTTTCGCATTGTTCTTCCTTTTGCCATTCTGACGGTTGTTTTGTACTTTTTGATCGGGCAAACGGATGGGGTTCCCTATCAAGTAGGAAAAGTAAATTGGATACATGTTTTGCCCTATTTAGCCGTCTTAGGGGCCGCCGTAGCCGGTGTTCACGTAATGACCGTACTGCTGGGCGGAACTATTTTGGCAGGTATTATCGGCTTATTAACAGGTGACTTTACGATGTGGGGTTGGACCGGATCTATGGGGACAGGCATTACGGGCATGGGTGAGTTGATTGTCGTCACCATTTTAGCAGGCGGTATGTTGGAGATGATTCGCTTAAACGGTGGTTTTGACTGGATTATCCAAAAAATGACCGCACACACTAATTCTGTCAGAGGGGCAGAACTTTCTATTGCCGGTCTTGTCAGCTTTGCTAATCTCTGCACTGCCAACAACACTATTGCTCTTATCATGGCAGGCCCGATTGCCAAAGAAATAGCCACCCGCTTTAAAATTCCGGCTAACAGAAGTGCTAGTATTTTGGATATTTTCTCCTGTTTTGTACAAGGGGCCATTCCGTATGGAGCGCAACTTTTAATGGCAGCAGGACTGTCCAAACTTTCCCCCATCGATATTATGCAATACCTTTATTACCCGTATTTGTTGGGAATAGGCGCTCTGTTGGCCATTTGGTTTGGATATCCTCGTAAAAAGAATAAAAAATCCGATAAGAAAAAAGAATCTGTCGCTTAAAAAAATCCCCCGAATTTCGGGGGATTTTTTTTACAAATGAAGCACTTTAAATCCAATACTTACCGTCCAATCCGAAGCCGGTAAATTTCCCCCCACTTTTCCTCCGCCACGCAAATAAACAGAGGCACCGGGATTAATCATAGTACCTATTTCTGCTTCAGGAGTAAAATTGGCTCGTGCGGAATTTTCATAATCGATGGTATAACGAGGGTCTATCATAACCCACCATTGATTATCCGACAAATAGCCCACAATGGCTCTAAAACGGCCCTTATCAATATCTGCTCTATGTCCGTCCCCAATTGTAGACCAATATTGCTTATAGCCCGCTGCAAAAAAGAAATTGCTTTGCGGCATATATACGGTATAGATGGACGGACTAAACTGCAGTTTGCCCGTTCCGAGCAAATCATCGGTAGCCGTTGGGAAAACGAACTCAAAGGTTGTTCCAAAAGACCATGCCCCATATACATATTGGGTAGCCGTCAAAGCCAGAGAAACATCCCCCAAACCATTTTTACTTTTATCGGCAGATTCATAACGAGCCAAAGGTACTTCCAGACCAATATTTAAATGTTTATTTAAAACAAAGCCCGTTTTAAATGTCATTTTGCTAACAGATGTACCGCCTGAATTTTCCAGCACTTCCAAAGATGGGTTAAACTCCAAAGACGTGACGTTTTCGGTTGGTACTACATCATGAATGATATAGTTTTTCTGCAGTTGGGCAAAACTGACTTGCGTCATACAAATCAGCATTGCTGCCGTTATTATTGTTTTCTTAAACATAACTCCCCCCTTTTTTATTACTGAATTATCTTTACGATACTAGATTAAATAAAATTAGGGAAGTCTAAAAAAAGATTAGATTAACCACGAATTTCTTTGCGCAGAAGAATGATTTGTTTTTCTAAATAATTATGAGCCTCTTGGCTTAAGTCCGTATTTTTACCAGACATAATATCGGCAGACAGAGCCTGTTCATAACAGTCCAAAGCGCGCTTCACATCGCGCACTGTTCCGGCGGCAAAGTTATACATATCTCCCATCAATAGCCAGACGGCAGGGTCTTTTTTATGAGCTGCCAAAATACACACCCATTTAAAAATAACAGGATAATATTTTTTATCATGATCTTTGTAATACAAATCTGCCAAACGGTACATCGCGCCTAAATCTCCTGTTTTGGCACGAGATTCTAATTCTTTATATTTTTGTCTTTTAGCTTGTGGAGAGATCGGATGTCTAAGCCACAACCCCCACCCCAAACAACAAACAAAAATGAAGAAAAAGATAAAAAATATACTGGACATAAAATCAGTATAGATTATTTTGAGAAGAAAATAAAATAATTTCAAGATTCTTTTTTATTACTTTTAAAAATCAATTCTCTTAAACAAAAAACCCGCCTTTGACAGGCGGGTTTCTATTTCACAAAAGCAAAACTATTTTACGTTTTTGGAAATATATTTGCTCATGTCAAACATGCTGATTTGTTTTTCGCCTTCAAAAATAGCGGCTAATTTGTCATCAGAGTTGATCATGCGTTTATTTTTTTGATCTTGCAAACCATTCTTTTTAATGTATTCCCACATTTTTTTCACGATTTCAGTTCTCGGAAGCGGGGTAGCACCTACCACAGCAGCGAGTTCGGCACTGGGGGTTAACGGGGCCATAAATTTTGCATTAGCTTTAGCCATATGTAAATTCTCCTGTAATAAAGGTATATATTATTCTAGTAAATTATGCATGTAATTGTAAGAGGGATTTCTCCCTCTTACAATCAAAACATTTATTTACCGCAGCCGCAGCAGCATTCTTCAGCTACTTTCGGAGCGGCGGCCAATACTTCTTTGGATACGCCGTCGGCATATTTTTTGAAGTTTTCCACGAAAGATTTAGCCAATTCTTGGTATTTCTTCATGTAGGCTTCTTTATCAGACCACAAGTTCATCGGGTTCAAAATTTCGGCCGGTACGCCTTCGCATTCCGTCGGGATTTGGAAACCGAACACAGGGTCGGTAATGAAGTTCACTTTGGCCAATTTGCCGTCTAAAGCAGCATTGAGCAAGGTGCGGGTATATTTGATGCTGATGCGGTTGCCTACGCCATAAGGACCACCGATCCAACCGGTGTTTACGAGCCAGCAATCCACATTATGTTCTTGAATTTTCTTTTTCAAGAGTTGAGCATAGGTATCCGGATGCAAGGGCATGAACGGACCGCCGAAGCAGGTGCTGAAGGTGCTTTGGGGTTCTTTAATACCTTTTTCAGTACCGGCTACTTTGGCGGTATAACCGCTGATGAAGTGGTACAAGGCTTGATCGGCGCTGAGTTTGGAAATCGGCGGCATAACACCGAAAGCATCACAGGTCAAGAAGATGATGTTTTTCGGGTGGTCGGCACGTTCGCTTTCTACAGCATTGCTGATGAAGTTAAGCGGATAGCAAGCGCGGGTATTTTCGGTTAAAGAACCGTCATCTAAATCCAATTTACCGGTTTCGGCATCAAATACTACGTTTTCAAGTACCGTACCAAAGCGGTGAGTGGTGGAGTAGATTTGCGGTTCGGCTTCGGCATTGAGTTTGATTACTTTAGCATAGCAGCCGCCTTCAAAGTTGAAGATACCGGTTTCGTCCCAACCGTGTTCATCGTCACCGATAAGTCCGCGGGACACATCAGCAGACAGGGTGGTTTTACCCGTACCGGACAAACCGAAGAATACGGCACTGTCTCCTTTCGGGCCGACGTTGGCAGAGCAGTGCATGGTCATAATGCCTTTTTGAGGCAAGAGATAGTTCATAACGGTGAACAAAGCTTTTTTGTTTTCACCACCGTATTCGCTGCCGATTACCAAAACCATTTTCTTTTCAAAGTTGATTAAAATGGCGGTTTCGGAGTTGGTACCGTCGGTAGCCGGATCAGCTTTCATTTTGGGCAAGCAGATCAAGGTAAATTCCGGCACAAAGTCTTTGAGTTCTTCTTTTTTCGGCTCAATGAACATGTTTTTAACAAACAAGTTCGTCCATGCACATTCGGTGATGGCGCGTACTTTCAAGCGAGAAGCTTCGCTGGAGCCTACATAAGCGTCACGAGCAAACAAATCTTTATCTTCTACGTATTTTTGAGCTTTGGCGAACAAAATGTCCCAATATTTCGGCTCAATACCTACGTTGCCTTTGCTGAACCAAAGTTTTCCTTCTACGTCAGCGGTTTTGACAAAGAAACGATCGTTGGGGCTGCGACCGGTGTGTTTGCCGGTGCTTACGCACAAAGGACCGCCGTAAACGACGTTGCCTTCTTCACGTTTGATGGCTTCTTCGTACAAGGCCGGAGTGGAATAGTTCCAATACACGGTCTTGCTGGTTTTCAGGCCGGCATTTTCCAGCCCATATTCCGGTTTAAAAAAATCCGGTTTAGCATTTTTTGTATTCATAGTGTTTAGTTTTCCTTGAACGACAGATTTTCAAGTGCCTTTTTGATCCTTCTGACCCCCTCCACAATACTGTCTTGGGAGGCGCAAAAACTAATGCGCAAATGTCCATCTACACCGAAGGCAGCTCCGGGCACTACAGCTACCAAAGCCTTCTCCAACAGATACTGAGCCAGTGCCTGAGAATCCGGATTATAATAGCTAAAATCGGCAAACGAATAGAATGTACCCTGCGGTTGGTAAATGTGCAAATGCGGGATTTGCGCCAATTCAGCCAACAATACATCTCTATTACGTTGCAATAAAGAACACAACTCTTTAATGCAACCTTGATCTCCCAACAAAGCAGCCGTTGCGGCTACTTCAGACAAATCACTGTTGCAAGAGGTGCTTTGAGCCTGCATACGGCCCATCGCACTAATTAAAGATTTATTTTCCGACACTGCCCACCCAATACGCAGCCCCGTCAAGCCATATAATTTGGACACGCCGTTGGCAATTACCAAATTTTGGCCGTTGGTGCTGTATTTATAAGGATTCGGGCAGGTTTTTCCATCGAAAACGAGTTTATGATAAATATCGTCCATCAACAGGAAGATATTTCTTTGCTCCGCCAACTCTATCACAGCCTTTACGAAAGACTCGTCAAAAATCAAGCCGGAGGGATTATTGGGACTGTTAAGCAAAATGGCTTTTGTTTTGTCGGTAATGGCTGCTTGGATTTGTTCAAAACAAACTTGCAAAGAACCTTGCGCCGGACGAACGATGACCGGTGTTGCTCCGGCCATTTTGACCATTTCCGGATAACTTACCCAATACGGAGCAGGGAAAAGCACTTCATCCCCCTCCTTTACGGCGGCTAAGAGGAAATTAAAAAGGGCTTGCTTGGCACCGGCCGAAATAATAATATTTTCGGCGGAGACCTTTTTTCCGTAGTTTTCCAACGTATATTTAATCACCGCTTCTTTCAGTTCGGGTGTACCGGAAGACGGCGTATATTTAATCCGACGAGACTTCGCCTTTTCTATCAGCGCATCTACCGCTGCTTGCGGAGCAGGAAATACAGGCTCTCCACCGCCTAAGTGAATGAGCGGTTTGCCTTCTTTTTTCAAAGCCCTTGCCAAAGCATTAATCTTTAGTGTGGGTGAATCTCCTATATTTTGCGCTCTTTTACTAAGTGTTAGATCTGACATACGAAAAAACTCCTTATAGATATTCTAACATTTAATTTCACTCAAGACTACCCTTACTTTTGAATTTTTTCCAATACAACCAACAATTCGTTTAGCTGTGGCAAACTAAGCCCTTCTATTCCGCCGCGATCGGCCGCTGCTGCAATATCCGGACTTAAGGGCAAACGAGCCGTAGCCGGTATAGCATATTTTTCGGCCGTTTCTTTTACACGACTTTGACCAAAAATCTCATGTTCCTTGCCACAGTCGGGACAAGTGAAATAACTCATATTTTCTACTAAACCGGAAATGGAAAGATTCATCATTTTGGCCATTTTAACCGCTTTTTCCACAATCATTCCCACCAATTCTTGCGGAGAAGTCACAAAAACAATTCCGTCTACAGGTAAACTTTGGAAAACCGTTAAGGTCACATCACCCGTACCCGGCGGCATATCCACAAATAAAACATCTACATTGTCCCAAATTACTTCCGTCCAAAATTGTTTCACTGTACCGGTGATAAGAGGCCCTCTCCAAATGACAGGGTCTGTTTCATTATCCAACAATAAGTTCAAAGACATCAGTTGTACACCTGATTTGCTAAGCACCGGATAGACACCGCTTTGATCACCTTGAGCACGCTCAGTGACACCAAACATTTTGGGGATAGACGGACCGGTAATATCGGCATCCAAAACACCTACATTTAATCCTTTTTTCTGAGCCGCAGATGCTAAAAGAGCCGTCACCATAGATTTACCCACCCCGCCTTTACCGCTGCAGACGGCAATCACTTTTTTCACGCGGGCATGCGGATTTAATTTTTCCAACAAACTTTGAGGTTCTTTTCTCTCTCCACAATTTTGACTGCAAGAAGCACAATCATGAGTACATTCAGCCATTGTTCTCTCCTATAATAAATTGAAATTTTCGTCCGTCAGCCCTGTTAGCAAAATATTACCGTTGGGTAGTACTGCCGCTTGAGCATAGACGGCCAATTCATATTTTTTTCCGGTTCCTTCCTGGAAATAAAATTGATGAGGCAGACGATAATGTGAACCAAAGGCTTTAATCGACAAAACCTTTTCAGCGTTTGCAGACTGTTTCAATGTTGCCACATTCTGTTCGTTCACAAACAGGGTAATATCTTTTTTGTTTCCCCAAGTATTACCCTCAAAATCATACCGCAATGTCATATAATCTCCGCTGAGCAAAGCACGCGGATCCACAGGAGCTATTTTAAAATATACGGTTTGGGCTTCTTTTAAAGCGCGTTGAGTATTGCACACATAACCGCCCAAGATACCGGAAATCAAACAAGCACACAGAAAAAACAATTTAGCACGCATTTTCCCCCCTTCTCAGCCAAGCATATACGCCCAACAACAAAAGGCCTACACCCATTAAATAATATGACTTTATTAGCAAAGTGGTTTGCATATTATAATATAGCCAAACAAACCCTGCGGCAAAGATAAAAACTCCCCACACTTTTTGATATAGATTTTTTTGAATAAATCCCAAACTTACCAAAGCCAATCCTGCCGTACTCCCTGTATTGGTTAAATAACATAAAAATAGCATTAAGCCAATCATCACCAAGCTCGAACGATGGCGTACCTGCCAAATGTATATAAGTGCAAATCCTCCGCCCAGCAACAGATGAGAAAAACCGCTAAAAACAGTATTTTTTCCATCATAAAAAAACATCATGAGCGGTCCACTCGACACCAACATCAGCCCCCAAGCCAACGGGCGTAAATTTTCTTTTTTCAGCAAAAACAAAACGTAAGCTAAGAGAAATAAAACCACCGACACCCATTCCATCGCAAAGGCGGACTTAGTGTACTCTGCCAAGTAAGCCATGCCCGTAAATCCGGCAGCGGCCACAGTTAGAATGCGGTCCATTTTTTGGCTAAATATGCGGTAGCTGGCTACGGCCAACAAAGAGGTTAACAAAAAAATACCGCCGATTTGGAAATTAAAAATTTCGGTTAGTCCCATTACCAATAAGGTTTTCCCCACCAATGAAAAAGCTAAAGAAAGTTGCACCATAAAAGCCTTCCCCACCGCTTGTATGTTTTGTGCTTTCTCTGATGAATGCGCCAACAAAGCGGCAAATAATGTGTAAATAACACCAGGTATCAAACTTTGCTGGAAAGCCGAAAAACCAAAACAGAGGATTATCATCAAGCAGGACATCCACGCTCCAAAAGCCAATAATACTGACACCATAATAGGAACTTGATTTTTATTAGTCATGTGCTTGCCCCCGTTCAGATTGCCCAGAAGTCAACATATATACGGCCCAAGCCGAACCGCCAAAAATAAGCAGGTAAAAGTTAATCCACATCTCTGAGAAGAAATGAAAGTACGAGGATAAAATGTCTATCAACAAACAATCCACGACAAAAGCACATAAGCCCAACTGCGTAGAACCGCGTTTTTTGGCATAAGCATAAATAGCCAAAAGGAAAACCAGACAAAAAGAAACCCAAAAACCATCATTTTCCATTCCGTTAATTAAGCAAGCCCACAAAGCCGGAATTAAAAAGAAAAGTGAAAACAAAGGCCCTTGCTTTTTTTGAAAATAGGCTTTTTCGGAAAAAGCGAAACAAAGGGTATTGAACAGAAAAATCTGCCAAAACCAATATTCTGATGATAAATAGCAACAATAGCCGTTCAAAAGACCGGCCCATAAAAGCCATATCCAACGATTTCCCGCCAACAAAGCCAACGGTAATAAACACAATGCCCATACGCCTAAAAATTCATACACAAAAGAACCCGTTTGATATACTTGCCCATATACAGCCCAAAAAATACCTATAAATATACCGCAAGAAAAAGAAAGCACCTTTCCGGTATTGCTAGAAAGGCCTTTAAAATAAGCTGATACGGCACATCCCAGCAACCCCAACAAAGGCAAAGAAAATTTTAACACAAGGCCTATTTTTTCCCAATTATAGGCAAAAAAACAGACAATTCCGCTCAAAAGCAAAGCAACACCCGTTAAACCCAGCAAAGAAATGCTCCAACAAGGTAAAGAAAGACGAAAAAGAGAAGTATTTTTGTTCATAGTTTTATTGTAGCAATTAAATCCTTTAAAATACCAGATAAATGCTATGCTCAGGTTTTTATCCTCTCAAAAGGCTCTTTTTTTAAACAGTTTTTAACTCTTTCAAAAAGGACCTATAAAATGATAGGTCTTTTGTTGTTTTTTTTTAGGTCCTTTGGCCCTTGTTGACAAATGTTTAAACTAATAAAATAAATTTGTAGTAATACTTTAAAACAAGGAGTTATCCTATATGAAAAAAGCAGTTTTGTTGTTAGCTGGTTTGGTCTTATTGCCTGTTTTTGCGAATGCACAGGGCTTCGTTCCTATGGGTTGGTCCCCTGACCCTAGACAAACGGATGAAAATTTTAAAAATAATGCTTTTTTTAAAGCAGGACAAGCAATGAGAGAAGCAATAAGAAAAGCTAATGAAAAACAAGAAATGTTATCTTATTTAAAAGAAGCCATTGTGTATACAGGAAGCGGTGGTGCTAGCGGTACGGGTGGCGGTGGTTGGCATTCTGCCCCGCATCACTGGGATACGGATAAATTAGCAGAACTCCTCAAAAACGACGAAAATTTTTGGTCGTGGTTTGACTCTAACAGAGATATTGTTTTTAATTTCATTAAAGAACAGAACTTGGAAAATACTTATGAAGCTTTTCTTGTCTTTGGCAAAGATCCTATTTTGACAGAACAAGAAATATTATGTCATGACTCTACATCATGTCATGACTCTGTATCTCGTATTGACTCTGTAAAAACAACTACTAAAGGCTTACGTGCTGTGGTTAACTGTAGAACTTACGAACCTGTTGTAATACGTTTCAATAGTGGTTATACTTCTTATGGCTTCAAAGAAAAAATTGTTAAAAAGGACTTCCCCATTTCAGAGGAAGGATTAGAAAAATGGCGTCAAATGCGCGGATATACTAACTAAATGAAAAACTCCGCTTATAAAAAGCGGAGTTTTTTTTCTATTCTCCAAGTTTTGTATAATAATTAAAATAAGTTTTTGGAGAGGTGTGTGAGTGGTTGAAACAGCAGGTCTCGAAAACCTGTAAGCCGCAAGGCTTCGAGGGTTCAAATCCCTCCCTCTCCGTATGATTAAAAAACACCCGCAAGGGTGTTTTTTAATTTACAATCAGACAAGATTGGTATAAGCTGTATTATTCCGCACAGTAATTGTAAATCCGCAGGGACTTTATAACCCCCTCTTATCGCGCCAATTGATTAGAGCCATTTTTTTTGCTTTGCAACTGCAAGATCAGATTTATTTTTTTCATGGGTAAAAATACTCTAATAGATGTCTCCCTGCCAAACGTAAACACATTATCAACAACCAAAGATTCTCTTTTTTGTTTTACGGGCAAATTTTCAATCCGTAAACAATTTTGAAATAATATTCGGCCTTGTCGGAACTTCAATCGATCAAGATGAATTCTTTGATAAATCTTTTAAAAATGCTATAATAACTGTGTTGAATTTATCGGGCGTGTAGCTCAGTTGGGAGAGCGCCTCGTTCGCAACGAGGAGGTCGTCGGTTCGATCCCGATCACGTCCACTTTTTAGATTAAAACCTCGCACAAGCGGGGTTTTTTTATTTTAAAAAGAGGCGGTCTTCGCTCCGAATAAAGCAAAGGAGGTCGTCGGTTCGTCTCGGGTCACGTCCACTTTTTAGATTAAAACCTCGCACAAGCGGGGTTTTTTTTATTTTAAAAAGAGGCGGTCTTCGCTCCGAATAAAGCAAAAGAGGTCGTCGGTTCGTCTCGGGTCACGTCCACTTTTTAGATTAAAACCTCGCACAAGCGGGGTTTTTTCATTTTTTATTGCCGTTGTTCTTTGATAAAATATAAAATATATATAGATTTTATTTTAATAAGGAGTTCGCTTGATATGTCCAGCAAAATCAGAGTCGCAGACGTCGGTCAATACGTCGGACAAGAAATTACACTAAAAGGTTGGCTTTATAACAAACGTTCCAGCGGAAAATTGCATTTCTTACAATTACGTGACGGCAGCGGTATCATTCAGTGTGTCATTTTTAAAGGCGAAGTTTCTTCTGAACTTTTTGATTTAGCCGATAAACTAACTCAAGAATCTTCCATCATTGTCACCGGTACCATCCGCGAAGACAAACGCTCTCCTCTCGGTTTTGAAATGGGCGTAAAAGATTTGCAAGTATTACAACTTGCCAAAGACTATCCCATCTCTCCGAAAGAGCATGGACCCGATTTTTTAATGCAAAACCGCCATTTATGGTTGCGTTCTGCCAAACAAAATGCCATTTTAAAAATTCGCGATGAAATTATTTTTGCCATTCGCGAATATTTCCACAACAATGGATTTATTTTGTCGGATTCCCCCATTTTGACACCGGCCGCCTGCGAGGGTACCAGCACCTTATTTGAAACGGATTACTTCGGAGAAAAGGCTTTCTTAACCCAGAGCGGTCAATTATATGGTGAAGCCTCTGCTATGGCCTTAGGAAAAACTTACTGTTTTGGTCCTACATTCCGCGCCGAAAAAAGCAAAACCCGCCGCCACCTGACCGAATTTTGGATGGTTGAGCCGGAAGTAGCCTATAACGATTTAGATGATAATATGGACTTGGCCGAAGACTTTATTAAATATATTGTGGCCAAAGTGCTTAAAAACCGCGCAGCAGAATTGAAAGTATTGGAAAGAGACACCACCAAACTTCAAGCAACCGTAGAAAAGAAATTTCCGCGTATCGATTATACCGATGCCATTGAAATTTTGCATAAAAAAGGCAATGACACTCCTTGGGGCGGAGATATCGGCGGCGATGAAGAAACCTTGCTGGGTGAAGATTATGACACGCCTATCATGATTCACCGTTATCCCACTGCTATTAAAGCCTTCTACATGAAACAAGACCCCAAAAATCTGGACGTAGTGCTGGCTGTGGACGTAATCGGGCCTGAAGGAGCCGGTGAAATCATCGGTGGAAGCCAAAGAGAAGAAGATTATGATACTTTGGTCCGCCGTATGAAAGAAAGCGGCTTAGATCCTGCCGGCTATGACTGGTACTTAGATTTGCGCAAATACGGCAGTGTGCCTCACTCCGGTTTTGGTATGGGCATTGAACGTATGGTGCGCTGGATTTGTGGCCTTCAACACGTACGCGAAACTATTCCGTTCCCGCGCATGATGGATAAAATCCGCCCGTAAATAAAATTCTTTCCTTACACAAAAAACCCTAGTGAAAACTAGGGTTTTTTATTAAAAATTTTAATTTGCTTGAGCCGCTTTTTGTTCTTCTTGCTTTGCAGCCAATTCTTTACTAAACATCTCTTTGACATCATTAATTGGCATTTGCAACAGCTCAATCACTTTTTCTCGCTTATATTTTTTAGCCACATCTAAGGCCGTTTTCCCGGAAGTAGTTTTTAAAGAGGGATCTGCATCATATGACAACAAAATCTTTACTACCGGAGCATACCCCTTCATGGCGGCCCAGTATAAAGCGGTTTCTCCTCTCTTATTTTGTATATTTAAATCTGCTTTATATTGCATGGTTAAAGGCGCGGTAAGGGCCATAATTGTATCCGGGCGATTATAACGTGCCGCATAGATTAAAGCGGTATTTCCCTCATTATTGGTGGCATTTACATCTGCTCTGTAGGCCAATAAAGTCTCCACCGTCATTGTATCACCCAAAGAAGCAGAAATTATCAGCGGCGTATTTCCGGCAGCATTTTTAACATTGGGGTCCACATTTCCTTTAAGCATAGCTATTACCCCCACATAATTTTTTTGGGCAGCCGCACGGAATAAAGTATCGGAATCCAATCCAGCCGTCACACCCTTTGTTAAAAATAAATCCACCAATTTTCCTTTTTGCTTTTCAACCGCCAATCCCATTGGCGTTTGGTGGTAATTGTTGGGTAAATTTAAATCGGCATTTTCATATACGAGCATTTGGGTAATTTCATCGTGATTGGCATATATGCTGCGTAATACGGCCGTATCGCGGCTAAAAGCATTTTGCCTATTAACATCGGCTCCCATTGACAAAAGACGTTGCACCGCCTCTACATTGCCCAATGTAGCGGCCGCTAACAATAACGTATCTCCTTGACTGTTTACAATATTGGGGTCTTTTATCTTGGTATCTAAGATGTCCAAAAAGGCCATTGTGTCGCCTTTGCGCAAGGCTAAGGTAGCTTCTTCGGCAAGTTCCTGAGGGGTCTGGCTGGATACGATGACATTAACTTTAGCCGCCTGACGCGATTGAACGTGAGAAGGACGACCTTTAAGCGTAAAAATCAACATGGCAACAAGCGGGATTAGAGCCAAAACCGCGATAGCCACTTTTGGTTTATTTTTCGCTTTTTCTATTGCCTGTTTTACCTGCTTAGGGGGATTTACAGCAACTCGATTTGTTGTCTTCTTAAGAGGCACAGCCATTCCCCTCCGGAATTATTTTTTCAAATGACGGTAAGCGTCTCTGGCAGCGTCCTGCTCAGCAAGTTTTTTATTTCTTCCTTTGCCTACGCCGAGGCGTTTGCCGTCAAGGGACACTTCCACGGTAAATATTTTATCGTGTTCCGGTCCTACGGTTTGCAACACTTCATAATCTGGGGTACTTCTGCTACGCTTTTGAATATACTCTTGCAAACGGCTCTTATAATCGCCGCTGTCTTGCTTAAGTTCTTGCGTACGCACCCAAGGCAGCACTACTTGCTCAGCTGCAGGATAACCGCCGTCTAAATATACAGCCCCGACTACGGCTTCCATCGCATTAGAGAGAATGCTGTCACGTTGGCGGCCTCCGGTAGCCAACTCGCCGTGCCCCAAACGCATAAATCGTCCAAGGTCCAGCTTTTTAGCCCAAAGATACAAATTATGTCTGGAGACCAAGTTAGACTTGATTTTAGAAAGCACCCCCTCTTCACTGTGAGGACACTGCCCATAAATATAGTTGGCTACAATGGCTCCCAGAATACTATCTCCTAGGAACTCAAGCCGTTCATTATGACGAACGGCTTTATGTTCTCCGGAGTAAGATTTATGAGTGAGTGCTTCTCTTAAAATCGTCGTATCTTCAAAGCTATAGTGAATTAGTTTCTCTAGCTCTGTTAACACTTTTCTTCAATGTAGCTGATAGCTTCGCCTACGGTTTTGATTTTTTCAGCTTTATCGTCAGGAATTTCGATATCAAATTCTTCTTCCAAAGCCATGATAAATTCCACCGTATCCAAAGAATCGGCACCCAAATCGTTTACGAATTGAGCTTCCGGTTTTACTTGATCAGGTTCAACACCCAAGTGTTCTACGATAAGGTTTTTTACTCTTTCTTGCACGTTTTCTACAGACATTTTGTCCTCCGAATCTTACTTTTTAAATATAAAGTCCGCCATTGACGGCCAACACGTGCCCTGTAATATAGGCAGCATCTTGGCTGGCCAAAAACATCACTGCTTTGGCGATGTCCTGCGGTTCTGCAAATCTTTTTAAAGGAATAGCTTCAAACGCTTTTTCCTTCATTTCGTCGCTTAATGCGTCTGTCATGGCTGTACGGACAAAACCCGGAGCCACCGCATTGACGCGCACGCCGCGAGAACCAAATTCTTTTGCTAAAGATTTCGTCAGCCCAATCATTCCTGCTTTGCTGGCAGCATAATTGGATTGACCGGCATTTCCCATTTCTCCGATGACGGAAGAAATATTTACCACGTTTCCGCTTCTTTGTTTGAACATTACTTTCAAAGCGGCCTTAGACATCAAAAATGTACCGGTGAGGTTAACATTGATAACAACATTCCAATCTTCTGGACTCATGCGAACCATTAATCCGTCTTTGGTAATACCGGCATTATTGACTAACACGTCCACCCCACCTAATTCTTTTACCGTACCGGCTACAAAATTATCACAATCTTCTACATTAGAAATATCGGCTTTAGCCGCATATACTTTGCCACCAAAAGAAAGCAAATGTTCTTTGGCTTTTTGTAAAAGTTCTTCATTGATGCCGCAAATAGCCACATCGGCACCAGCTTGAGCAAAAGATTCTGCCAAAGCCAAACCAATGCCACGCGTGGCACCGGTGATGATTACTTTTTGTCCTTTAAAATCAGCCACTTATTCCCCCTCTTTTGCAGATTGATTCTCAATTTTAGCAAAAGTTTCTTTTAATTCTTCCATTTTCTTGGCAACATCGCCAATAAAATCTTTTTCTACCAATTTTTTAGCTGTTTTTAAAGCATTGAAAATAGCTACTTGATTTGATTTGCCATGAGCAATCAAAGCCACACCATTCACCCCTACCAACGGCGCTCCGCCGTAATTATCGGGGTTAGTATGGTCTTTTACCGCCTTAAAAGCGGATTTAGACAACAAGGCACCCAAAATAGCCAACGGACGTTTTTTCACTTCCCGTTTAATCATCTTCATCATGGTTTTAGCCAAACCTTCCGCCATTTTGAGTACAATGTTTCCTACAAAACCGTCACACACAATCACATCTACTTCACCGACGTTTACATCACGTCCTTCCAATGTACCGGTGAAATTTACACCGATACTGCGCATATGAGGAACGGTGTTTTTAACCAATTGATTTCCCTTTTTCTCCTCTTCACCGATAGAAAGCACGCCTACTTTGGGGCTTTGCACATCAAATACTTTCTGCATATAGGTAGAGCCCATCACGGCAAATTGTAGCAAGTGAATGGGTTTACAATCGGCATTAGCACCGCCATCTAACAACAGGCTGACCCCTTGATAAGTGGGCATCGGCGTTGCAATAGCAGGGCGCAAGACACCTTTCAAGCGACCCATACCAAACAAAGAGGCCACCATAGCAGCACCGCTATGACCGGCAGACACAAAAGCATCTGCTTCTGCTTTGCGTACCAATGAAGCGCACACTACAATACTAGCATTCTTTTTTGCACGTACTTCACGTGCAGGATCGGCCTCCATGTCAATGACATCGGGGGCGTGAACGATGGAGATATTTTCGGGCAATTTGTCAGAATAGCCCTTCGCCGCTAATTCACGGCGCAGGACTACTTCGTCACCCACCAGAATGACTTGTACATCTAAGCGTTTGGCTGCTTCCAAAGCGCCAAGCACATTGGGTTCGGCTCCGAAATCCCCGCCTAAGGCGTCGAGGGCTATTCTAATCATAATTGAGGAAGATTTATTTGGTTTCTTCTTTTTGGGCCGCTTTTTGAGCGACAACTACATGGTCTTTATAAAACCCGCAAGAGGGGCAGACGTTGTGCGGCAAGCGCATGGATTTGCAGTTCGGGCATTCCACGAGTTGGGGCACTTCGATCACAGAATTGTGAGAACGTCTAAGATCTCTTCTGGAACGGGTATGTTTTTTCTTCGGATTAGGCATTGTTATAACTCCTGTACATTTGACACGTCAAATGATATTATTTAAATTTTCCTTTCAACGCCGCAAACGGCGAAAGAATTTCCGGCTGACACTGACATGAACCTTCATTCAAATCTTTTCCGCACAAAGGGCAAAGTCCTTTACACTCTGCACTACATAAAAATTGAATATCCTCAGTCAAGGCAAGCGTCTGCCGCACCAACAACATTATATCAATTATTTCACTTTGTGTGCCATAGCTTTCCATAAAAGTTTCATCAAACGTCTGAGAAACTTCTTTTAAACAGCGGTCACACCGAACATCACGTTTTCCCCAAACGCGTCCGCGTACCGTAATTTCTTTACCGGCCAGCCAAAACTCCAGCTCTACGCGCACTTCCGTTATTTTATTGGGCGGAGTAAAAATATTGTCAAAATATTTTGGTGAAAGTTTGGCAGAACAATTCAGTCCCCCCATCAGCACAATGTCTGACACGCGGAACTTCAAATCTTCCGGCACTTCAAAATTTTTATAAAACTCATTTTCCGTCATATATATTATTGTAGCAAATTGCAAACAAAAAGATAATTCCCCATTTCTCACGAAATAACCCTTTTTTCAGCTTGTCAGTACTATTAGATTTTTTTTACAAAGAAATGGAAGTTAAAATTAATTGGGGGAGGACTTACACATGAAAAAAATAGTCCTGTTGTTGTGCTTAGTAGCATTATCTGCTCCCGCTTTTGCCGGAGTAGGAGCCTTAAAACTTTCTCTATGGGATAAGGCGGCCATTGCCATACCTAACCATATAGATCATGTACGCGGGGTAGATTTGGGTATCGGATCCACTGCGCATAGTATGTATGGTGTACAGTTTGATATTTTGTACGCCAACACAAAAGGCAAAATGATCGGTCTGAGTCATGCCTTGATTGATTTAGCCTCAGATGTAGCAGGGGTTCAAGGCGGTTTATATGCAAAGGCCAACAATGTAAAAGGGGTACAGTGGGGTACGATTAACGTCACCGCAGAAGAAATGGCTGGTTTACAATGGGGTATTTATAACCAAGCCGATACGGTAAAAGGGGTTCAATTGGGCCTGATCAATTACGCCAAAAATATTCACGGCATTCAAGTAGGGTTGGTCAACATCGCAGATAACGGCGTGTTTCCTGCGATGATTTTACTTAACGGCCGTTTCTAGTTTGTAATACAGACATCAATCCGCGCCCCCAAAGGCGCGGTTTTTTTGTATAATAATCATAAGGTTTATATTAGCAGGGCGAAAAAATGTAGAAAATTAAAGCCCTTGTTTCTATAAATCCTAGGCATTCCACCGCCGGAGAATCCTCTTCTCTAATTTTGGTGTGAAGCCTCACAAGGAGATTATAAATGAGCAACGTATCCATGAAGTCCATGTTGGAAGCGGGTGTACACTTTGGTCACCAAACCTCCCGCTGGAACCCCAAAATGAGCCGCTATATTTTCGGCGAACGCAATGGGGTACATATCTTAGACTTACAAAAAACCGCCAAAGAACTGAAAAAGGCTTGCGCTTTTGTAAAAGAAGAATCCAAAAAAGGCGCCAAGTTCTTGTTCGTAGGTACCAAAAAACAAGCCCAAGAAGCCATTTCCACCGAAGCTGCTCGCTGTGGCGCTTACTGCATTTGTGAAAAATGGTTGGGTGGCACTTTGACCAACTTCCAAACGGTCAAAAAGTCCATCGAACGCATGAATGAATTGGAAAAATGGGAAGCTTCCGGCGTGTTCAAAGCCATTTCCAAAAAAGAAGCCAGCCGTTTAACCAAAGAATTAAACCGCTTGCAAAAACTTTTGGGTGGTATCCGCGATATGAAAGTTTTGCCGGACGTAGTTTTTGTAATTGACCCGGTTGACACCGCCGGTGCCGTACGTGAATCTCACGTGCTCGGTTTGCCTGTGGTCGCTGTGTGTGACACCAACTCTGATCCGGACTTGATCGACGTACCCGTACCGGGCAACGACGATGCCGCCCGCTCCATTAAGCTTTTCTGCGGTGCTATTGCCGATGCCGTCTTGGAAGGCCGCGCTGAAGCTGAAGCTGCCAAACAGCCTGCCCAAGCTGCCGCTACCGAAGATGGTGAAGCTGCCCCTGCCAATCCGGCTATGGCTCAAGCTTTCGAAAGCGTCATGTTAGCTGCTGAAAAAGCCGAACAAGAAGCTGAAGCTGCCAAAGTGGAAGAAGTAGAAGTAGTGGAAGTAAAAGAAGAAGTGGTAGTAGAAGCCCCTGTGGCCGAAGAAGCTGCCGAAGAAGTAAAAGCGGAAAAAGTAGAAGAAAAGAAACCCGCCAAAAAAGCAGCCACCAAAAAAACCACTGCCAAAAAGACCACTACGGCCAAAAAAACGACCGCTAAAAAAACCACTAAAAAAGCGGCCAAAACCGAAGAAAAAGCTGAAGAAGCTGCTGAAGAAGCCAAATAGTCTTTTTACCTCTGAGGGCTGCCTTGTGCAGCTCTCAGAAAGCGATTGAATTTTAGGAGAAAAAAATGTCTTTAGCTGAAGATATTAAAGTATTAAGAGAAAAAACCGGCGCCGGTCTTATGGACTGCAAAAAAGCCTTAGAACAAAACAACAATGACATGGAACAAGCCATTGTTTTCTTGCGCAAAAAAGGCTTGGCTGATATGGCCAAACGTGCCGACAGAGCCACCAAAGAAGGCCGCGTATCCATCAAAACCGACGGTAAACATTTTGCTATGGCTTACTTAGGTTGCGAAACCGACTTTGTGGCCAAAACTCCGGATTTTATCGGTTTAGCCGACGCTATTGCCGAATATGTATTGCAACACCCTGAAGTGGCTGACTACACGGCTGATGAAACCATCAAGGCCATGATCGTAGAAAAAGCCCCGAAATTCGGTGAAAACACCACCTTTAAAGGCGCTTACAATTGGACTGCTGCCGAAGGCAACGTAATTGCTACTTACGTTCACTCCGACAACAAAAAAGCCTCTTTATTGGAAATGTCCGGCAACGGCGTAGATGCTGAAAAATTGCACGAAATTGCTCGCGGTTTGGCTATGCACACCGTCGGTATGCAAAGCATGTGGGTAGAAGCCAAAGATATCCCTCAAGCCGATATCGATAAAGAATTAGACATCTACCGCACCCAAGCCAAAAACGAAGGCAAAGCTGACGATATGATTGAGAAAATGCTTCCGGGCAAAATCAAGAAATTCGCCAAAGAAACCTGTTTATTGGAACAACCGACCATTAAAGACAACAAAAAAACTGTTGCCGCTTACTTGGAAGAAGAATCCAAAAACTTGGGTGGCGAACTCAAAGTTGTGCGCTTTGTTCGCTTCTAGTTTTAAGCCCCTCGCAAGAGGGGCTTTTTTTGTGTTTATACCTGATAAGTGTGAACAGAAGAAAAAGAGATGTAAATTGTGCTAGAATAATTGAAAGATATTTTTGAGTAAGAAGGAGATTTCCCTTATGTCCGCTACCTGCCAAAATACAAAGAAAAAAAGAGTTTTATTAAAACTTTCCGGTGAGGCCCTGATTACGGAAGGAAATCGCGGCATCAATCCGCAAGCATTAAAAGAAATTGCCATTGAACTGGCAGAGGCCTATAAAAAAAGTAATTGTGAACTTTCTATCGTCATCGGCGGCGGAAATGTGTGGCGCGGCGTTCGTGACGGAGGCGGAGTAATTGACCGCGTAAACTCTGACAGTATGGGTATGTTGGCCACCGTTATTAATGCCATTGCGTTGCAGTCTGCCATTGAAGAAGCCGGTGTTCCTACACGCGTACTTACATCTATCAATATTTATCAATTAGCCGAGCCTTTTGTACGCCGCAAAGCATTACGCCACTTGGAAAAAGGACGCATTGTTATTTTCGCCGGTGGGACGGGAAACCCTTTCTTTACCACTGATAGTGCAGCAGCTCTGCGTGCCTCTGAAATTAATGCCGATGTGTTGCTCAAAGCTACGCAAGTAGACGGCGTCTACGACAGTGATCCGCGCAAAAACCCTGATGCAAAACTCATTCAACGCATCACCTATGCAGAAGCCATTTCCAAACAATTGCAATTTATGGATACGGCCGCTTTGGCCCTGTGTTTAGAAAATAAGGTACCCGTACAGGTATTTAATTTGCACAAAAAAGGCAATATTGAAAAAGCCTTGTGCGGAGAAGAAATAGGGACATTCATTTATTAATTAAAATCCCCCTCCTTGCCTGATATGGAGCCGAGCAATTTGCCATCTTTGTTTTAGGCTTTACGGTAGGATTTTCAAGGTAAGGCGTTGGGAGTCTGCGTCTTTAAAGGCGTAAAATGCTATAATTTAAAAAACTATCTTAATAAAGAGGAAATTATGGAAGGTATTACCAATCTGCTCAACAACAGTAAAAACAGCATGGGCGAACATGTAGCCCGCTTAGAACGTGATTTAGCCACCATTCGCACCGGACGTGCCAGCGCGGCCCTTTTGGAGAATATCCGCGTAGACTATTACGGCACTCCAACCCCGATTAAACAAATGGCCTTAATCAATGTTTTAGATGCCAAAACCTTAGAAGTGCAACCCTGGGACGTAAGTGCTTTAAACGATATTGATAAAGCCTTACAAAAAGCCGATTTGGGTGCCAGCCCCGTCAACGATGGAAAAGTCATTCGCATCAGTTTGCCTTCCATGACCGAAGACCGCCGCAAACAATTGGCTAAAAACATTTCTAAAATGAGCGAAGACTTCAAAGTAGCGGTGCGCAACGAACGCCGCGACGTTTTGGAAAAATGTAAAAAAGCCCAAAAAGCAGGTGAAATTACCGAAGACGATTTGAAACGCTATGAAGCAGATGTGCAAAAAGCCACCGATGCTCACATTGCCCAAATTGACAAAGTAATCAAAGCCAAAGAAGAAGAAATCATGAAAATCTAATTTTTTGACTCTTGGATTTAACACTAAAAAACCCCCGAGAAATCGGGGGTTTTTATTTAACAACAACCGCAATTAGCAGAATCTTCTACTACGTTTAAGATCTTTAAAATATCATAAGAAGGTGTTTCCCCATGACATCCCCCCCCGACATATCCAGAAAAATGTCCGTCCTCATGAATACATAAACAAACGTCTAATTTTTTATTAGAGGCAACCGCTTTTATCTGATGACTTAAATCAGCTGTTCCGGCACCAGCACTATAGTAAAATTCCTTTGTTTCACTAGCAGTTCCATCCTCAGCGGTGGTACCAATAGAAACAGACAAATCATTAAAATTTGCACAAGTATCGTCCGAGGGATTATTTCCTGCCTTTACGCCATTTTCCAATTCACAAACTTTTACCGCGTCGGCAATGGTTTTTAAATTGGTAAAAGCTTCGGCAAAGCGGGCCTTTGTGACCGCTTTTTGATACTGTGGCAAAGCCACGGCGGACAATATGCCGATAATAAGTACAACGACTAATAGTTCAATGAGTGTAAAACCTTTCTTCATTTTTTCTCCTTTTTTGCTTCAATTTTTCCATCCGAAAAAATTGTATCAAAAAAAAAAAACGGTCAAGAGTTGGCGCACTTTCCCGACGGAGAAAACAACAACTGGAAAACAACTTGTTTGTAGCATGATTTTTCAGATTTATCATTTATTGGCTCCGCTAGTTGCCAAAGCAAGTACTGATAGGTACGGCGAAGGCAAGGCGGAGTCAAGAAACTTAAATATGGAAAATTGTTTGCTCATCAAACAACAAGACACAAGAGGCAGACTCTTGTGTCTTGTGCGTAAATCTTAATACCTGAAAAAGCCTTTATGCCATTTCTGCTTCCATCGCTTTTTCTTCAGCAATGGCGGCACGTTTACGCAAATGGTGCACCAAAATCTTCTTACGCAAGCGCAAAGAAGTGGGTGTGATTTCTACCAATTCATCAGGAGCAATATACTCCACCGCTTGTTCCAAACTCATTTGGCGCGGCGGTGTAAGCGTGTAGGATTCATCGCTAGACGAGCTACGCATATTGCTTAAATGTTTGGCCTTACAGGGATTGACCACAAGGTCATTATCGCGGGAGTTTTCCCCCACGATTTGCCCCGCATATACTTTTTCTCCGGGATTTAAGAACAGCTCCCCTCCGTTTTCCAACGCAAACAACGCATAGGCCGTTGTCACGCCGTCTTCCTTAGCCACTAACACGCCATTGTGACGCAAGGGCGGCAAATTGGCCTTAGGATAAAACCCATGAAAACTGTGGTGCATAATACCCGTACCACGAGTACCGGTTAAAAATTCATTTTTAAAACCAATCAAGGCACGAGAAGGAATTAAATATTCCAAACGCAGGCGGTCTTCCCCTTCGGCCACCATATTTTCCAAACGGGCCGCACGTGTGCCGACTAAAGTAAATACAGCGCCTTGATGTTCGGATTTAATATCCAAGACTAAATATTCCATCGGCTCTAAAATTTGACCGTTTTCTTCTTTATAAATTACTTCAGGAGAGGATACGGCAAGTTCAAACCCTTCGCGGCGCATACTTTCAATCAATACGGTCAAATGCAATTCCCCGCGTCCGTACACTTTAAATTTACCTTCTCCTTCTAAAGCCTCTACTTTTAACCCCACATTGGTTTGGGCTTCTTTTTCCAAACGATTTTTGAGGTGACGGCTGGTGACAAATTTACCTTCTTGACCGGAGAAAGGGCTATCATTGACCATAAAATCCATAGACATTGTCGGTTCGTCAATAGCCAAAGGAGGCAACGGTTTGGGAAATTCTGGCTGGCACATCGTGTCTCCTACATCTACGCCTTCTAAACCGGCGACAGACACGATATCACCCGCTTGGGCACTTTCCACTTCTTTCTTCCCCAGACCTTCAAACATTTCGATTTTAGCGGCTTTAGCAGTGCTCTGCGTGCCGTTTTGGTGCATCAAGAGTACGTTCTGCCCACGCGTAATTTTACCGGCCAAAATACGGCCGATACCCACATGGCCCAAGAAATTATTGTAATCCAACATGGTCACTTGCATTTGCAAGGGTTCATCGGGCATGGCCACCGGTGCCGGCACATGCGATAAAATAGTATCAAACAAGGGAGCAATATCTTTGCCTTTTTCTTCCATGACAAGGCTGGCCCAACCTTCACGACCGGAGGCATAAAGTATCGGGAAATCAAGTTGTTCATCGGTAGCACCCAATTCCATAAAAAGGTTAAATACTTCGTCCACCACTTCGCTGGGGCGGATATGCTCACGGTCCATTTTATTAATCACTACAATCGGGCGCAAACCTAAGGCTAAGGCTTTACGCAAGACAAAACGAGTTTGCGGCATGGGGCCTTCTACCGCGTCTACCATCAAAATAGCCCCGTCTACCATTCTGAGTACGCGCTCTACTTCGCTGCCAAAATCTGCGTGTCCCGGAGTGTCAACAATGTTCACCGTATGATCTTTGTATTTTACAGAAGTACACTTAGCCAAAATGGTAATACCGCGTTCACGTTCCAACGGGTTAGAGTCCAGCACCGTTTCTTGCGCTTGGTCTTCTTTTACTGTAAACTGACCTGCTAATTTAAGCAAAGCATCTACCACAGTGGTTTTACCGTGATCTACGTGAGCGATAATGGCTACGTTGCGTACGTCTTGACGAACATTGTTCATAAAAATTACTTTCTTCCGTATTAAAATTTCTACAAAAAACAACCTCACCGCTTTGCAGGAGGTTTATCATAGCGGCCCTGTGCCGCGCAGCAGCTTTGTAGATGTATATATTTTATCATTTTTCGCTCGCGTACGAAAAGAGTACATTTGTGCCGAGAAAAAATTTATTATAATAGCCGTATGGAAAAGTTAATCAAAATTTTAATTGGTTTTGCTTTATTATACGGCACGTATGCCCTGTTTCTAAAACGGTGGGATTACACTTCTAAAGAAAAAGAAAAAGAACTGCGCCAAGAATTAAAAAAAGCGGGTTTGTCTTCTTGTTATTTTTTTATATTACCCAATCGTTTATTATTGTTTAATGTGCTAAGCGCAGGTGTGTTCTATTTTTATTGGATTTATAAACAATGGCAAGCCGTCCTCAGCGGATACAAAAACCTGAAAGGCACCAGCCTGAAATTCGGTCCTTTTGTGCGTGCCGTTTTCGGCTTGTTTTCTTTTTATCAATTAATGGCCATTGTAAATCGCACCTGCGTTTATATGCATAAACCGCAGGCACTTTCTCATCTGTTTTGGGGAAGCATGTTATGGATAGGCGCAGGGGTAGCGCTGTCTTTTAATTTGCCGATTTGGGCGCGCATATTGGGAGCCTTTTTCTTCTTTTCTTCTTCTTATATTGCCCAAAAACAAATCAATCTCTTACCCAAACAAATCCCCCCGTCTAAACTAAGATGGATAGAAATCTTGGTGATTTTCTGCGGTTGGATCTGGTGGGGCGGTGTAATATTTCTTTTTTTAAAACTGCGTTCTTAACTCACTAAAAAGGCCGCCCGTTTGGGCGGCCTTTTCATACATCTTTTACAAACTTATTGGGCTTGGCTGATGGCTACGGCTACGGCTACGGTAGCACCTACCATCGGGTTATTACCCATACCGATAAGACCCATCATTTCCACGTGGGCAGGCACGGAGGAAGAACCCGCAAATTGGGCATCACCATGCATACGACCCATCGTATCAGTCATACCATAAGAGGCAGGACCGGCGGCCATATTGTCCGGATGCAAGGTGCGGCCTGTACCGCCACCGGAAGCAACGGAGAAATATTTTTTGCCGTTTTCAATGGCCCATTTCTTGTACGTACCGGCTACCGGATGTTGGAAACGGGTCGGGTTGGTAGAGTTTCCGGTGATGGATACATCCACCCCTTCGTGACGCATAATGGCTACGCCTTCGTTTACATCATCGGCACCATAGCATTTCACTTTGGCTTTGTCACCATCGGAGAAAGCTTTTTCGCTTACGATTTTGAGTTCACCGGTGTGATAGTCATATTCAGTTTCCACAGAGGTAAAACCGTTGATGCGGGAAATGATGTAAGCAGCATCTTTACCCAAACCGTTCAAGATAACGCGCAAGGGTTCTTTGCGCACTTTGTTGGCAGTGCGAGCAATACCGATAGCACCTTCGGCAGCGGCGAAACTTTCATGGCCGGCCAAGAAGCAGAAACATTTGGTTTCTTCTCTTAAAAGCATAGCACCCAAATTACCGTGACCCAAGCCTACGGCACGTTGATCAGCCACAGAACCGGGAATGCAGAAACTTTGCAAACCTAAACCGATTTTTTCAGCGGCTTCGGCAGCGGTTTTGACACCGGATTTAAAAGCAATGGCAGCACCTACGGTGTAGGCCCAGACAGCGTTTTCAAAAGCGATCGGCTGAATGCCTTTAACGATTTTTTCTACATCTACGCCTTTGTCCAAACAAATTTGGCGTGCTTCTTCAAGGTCTTTGATACCGGCTTGTTGCAAAGCGGCATTAATTTTGTCAATTCTTCTTTCGTATCCTTCAAACGTAATGCTCATATTGTTATCTCCTAGGCTTACTCTTTGCGGGGGTCAATTTTCTTGACGGCATCTTCAAAGCGGCCATAGGTTTTGACATTGTCTTCAAAAGCCTTTTTGGCGTCGGTGCCTTTCTTAATGGCGTCCATCATTTTGCCCAAGTGGACAAATTTATAACCGATGATTTCGTTGTTGGCATCTAAACCGATTTCAAGCACATAACCTTCGGCCATTTCCAAATAGCGGGGGCCTTTGGCTTGAGTACCGTACATGGTGCCTACTTGGCTGCGGTGACCTTTACCCAAGTCTTCCATACCGGCGCCGATGGGCAAACCGTCTTCAGAAAAAGCACTTTGTGTGCGGCCATAAACGATTTGCAAGAAAAGTTCGCGCATGGCGGTGTTGATAGCGTCACAAACGAGGTCAGAGTTTAAAGCTTCCAAAATCGTTTTTCCCGGTAAAATTTCTGCAGCCATAGCAGCAGAGTGAGTCATACCGGAGCAGCCTAAGGTTTCCACTAAGGCTTCTTTAATCACGCCGCCTTTGACGTTCAACGTCAATTTGCAGGCGCCTTGTTGCGGGGCACACCAACCCACACCGTGGGTCAGACCGCTGATATCGCTGATTTGTTTGGCTTTTACCCATTTTCCTTCTTCAGGAATCGGGGCCGGATCGTGCTTAGCGCCTTTGCAAACGCAGCACATTTCCTTTACTTCAGGGGTGCATTTTTCGCAGCTCATTTAGATCTCCTATAAAGAATATAAATCTTACCTATATATTTTACAAAAAAATATATGCATATAGTACGTTTGATTATGATAAATCTATTGCTTTTTTTTTATAACATTTTTACAATGGGAATAAGATGCCCGAAAACAGGAGTCATATCATGAGCCTTAAAATCCAATTAACCGATCTTCCCACCGTCACTTTTGCTTGTGGGCCCAGCCAAGCGCACCCCGTTTTTAGACAAACTCCTCTTTGCCAAACTTTTTTTGAACGTAATCACCGCGCCTTAGATATTTCTACGGAAGGGTTATACAAACAAGCCACAGACTATTTAAGAAAATTATTAGATTTGCCAAAAGATTATACCGTTATTTTCTTTATGGGAGGGGCCACCCCTGCCTTAGATGCGGTGGTATGGAGTTTAACCAAAAAGTCCATTTCCGGCTTAAGTTTCGGCTCTTTTGCCAAACGATGGTGTGAAAATTTGGCCGGACGCTTAGAAGATAGTGTCTTAAAAGATTTTAAAAAACCGAACGGAGGAGCCCTTTTCCCTACAGAAAAACCCGATTATCAGGCAAGTTTGGTTCTATTAACACCCAACGAAACATCTACCGGAGTACAAATTCCAAATGAATATTTGGAAGATGCCTGGAAAAGAAAATCGGAAGACACATTAATCGCGTGGGACTGCACCTCTTGCGCCGGTGGCAGAGTGTTGCCGAAAGATAAGTTTGATGTAATGGTTTTTTCTATGCAAAAATGCTTTGGCGCAGGTGGCGGCAGCAGCGTAATTATTTTAAGCCCAAAAGCCATTGAGCGTTTACAGGAAGTAAAAAAATTACGTTCTATACCTTATTGCTTAGACCTCTCTTATGCGGTAGAAAAAGCACAACACAAAATACAAACGGTTAATACTCCTAACACAACCAATATATGGCTTTTAAATCAGGCCTGCAAATGGATGAATGACAACGGCGGACTCCCGGCAATGGACCGCTTGTGCCGTCAACACGCCAAGTACTTATTAGATTGGGCTGCCCAAACAGACTGGCTGGAACCATTGGTCAAACAAGAGGATTACCGCTCTTACACTACTTTAACCTTTGAAGTGACGGACCCTTCTATAAATGCCGACGACATCAGCAAAATTCTTCAACAAACAGGCGCACCTAATTTGCAAGACGGCCTCAAAAAATATAGTGAAGTAAAACAAAATTCCTTTCGTGTTGCCTGCTTTCCGTTTGTAGATATTGACGGCACTGCTCAATACGAAAAATTAACACGCACCTTAGATACAATCGCACACTTCTTGCGTACCCACAGCGCAAAAAAGTAGGGCTAGGAATAAATTTTAAAAAGCCCTTGCATTGGGCGTACGGATTTGCTAGATTAGACAAACAGCGTGTTATTAAACGCTGAAACAGATTTGAAAATATAAAGGGGTGTTGTATATGGTTATCAAAAAAAATACCAAAGAAACCTTGACCGCTGCCGAAATCAAGGAAATTAAAAAACAATTGGAAGAATTAAAGGCTGATGCCGAAAAACGTTTAAAAGAAAAAAAAGATATGGATATGCCCGAAGCCGAAGTGGGTGACCCGATTGATGCTGCCAGCCAAAGTTTGGATAAAGAAATTTTATTTGAACTTTCCGGTAATTCTCATAACACCATCGGACAAATAGAAGCGGCCTTGCGCAAAATTGAAAAAGGCATCTATGGCCGTTGCGAACTTTGCCGCCAACCCATTCCCAAAAAACGCATTAAGGCACTTCCTTTTGCGCGCTACTGCATTCATTGTCAGACCTCGTCTGAAAATAATCGCGGTTAATTTGTACCCAAAAGCCCATATCACAATTGCTTTTTTAAGAAGAAAAAACCCCTTGCAACGCAAGGGGTTTTAAATTGTTTTAATTACTTTTTACCACAAGTTTTTTAAGAAATGATAAATATCTTTCATCAAACTGGAGATACCATGTTCTCCCTGCATTTGATAACTTCTGGCCACATTATTATAACCTTCCCTATAAGTTTCTTTCACATCAGAGGCCAACTCTCCAGCAGCTTTGCAAGCATCATTAATGGTTTGGCACATGGCGTCTCCCTGCATTTGGTAGCTTCTGGCCACATTATTATAACCTTCCCTATAATTTCTTCCTATCCAGAGGCAAGTACCATTGATCAGTTGGCACATGGCATCTCCCTGCATTTGGTAGCTTCTGGCCACATTATTATAACCTTCCTTATAATTTCTTCCTATCCAGAGGCAAGTACCATTGATCATTCGGCACATAGCTTGACCTTGTAAAGAGTAGCTAATTGCTACATTGTTATAACCTGCTTCATAATTTTTTTCTACCCAAGAAAGTATATCTTTGATGGTTTGAGAGGTGGCTTGACCTTGCAAATCATAACTTTTGGCTACATTGTTATAGGCAACCGCGTAGGCTTTCCACCAATTTGAAGCCGCTTCTTTAGAAGCTTGAACAGTTTGAGGATTTAAGGCATATTGAGGATTAGCAAAACTGTTCATAATGTCCACACAAAAATTCAAAGCTTTTTGGCCTTTTTCTGTCAATACGATGACTTTCGGTTGAACATTATGATTTTCCGTAATTCCCAAACAAAAACCATATACTGCTGAAACATCAAGAGCGTTATCCCATTCTCCTCTAACAGCACTAGTGTTAGCCGCTTCTATAGCCGTAGCAAAAGAATCATTCATCTCTTGCTGAGTTTTTGCAGAAGCGATAACAGGAAACAAACTTACTACTAAAACAGCCATGAACAGTTTTTTCATTTTTTTCTCCTCTTTTTTACTGATCTTATATTGATAGTATAACAGTATTACTATTTTAATAATAGGGCCTTTGGTCCTATAAATTGGTGGATTTTGGTCCTATATTTTTTCTAGGACGCCACAAAAAACCTTCCCGAAGGAAGGTTTTTATTTTAAAATTCCGGATAAGTGACAAGGGTTTTTTTAACGTCTTTGGCTCTGGCAGTAATTTTATATTTTTTATCCGTCACGCCAATGCGGAAGCCTTTATTATCCAATACTTTATGAGTATCACGCTGAAATTGCACCGGATCTCCCGACAAAATAGACAAACGCAACAAATCATTGGTGTAATAACCATAATTAATGCGGTGTACTTCTTCCAGATAACCGATTTTTTCCAAATGATTTTTTGCTTTTAAAATCAAACGTTTCTGCGCAAAAGAACCATCTCCGAAAATTTGGGAATAAAACACGAAGGAAAACAAAGCAAGCCATATAATACCTGTCACAGTAAGGATTGCATTTTCGGCAAAACTTTTTTCCCGCGATTGCAACACCACACTACCGGCCAGATAATCCTGCAAAGCGCGATGTTTATCATCAATAAAAGCCAACAAAAAACCACACATCAACAGCAAGGCACTGATTACATAACCCACCGCCCGAATAAAAGAGTGCAGCAAACTCAGCGGCTCTGCCGTATGCTGGTCTATCACCACAATTCCTACTAATTTTTTACCCAATGTACTGCGACCGCCACAGGTAAACAAAGTTTCGTACACTACAAAAGCCGGCACAATACCTGCCAAAGCCCAATAAATCTGCTCTAAATCAAGCTGACAAAGTTTAAATAAAATGGCTAAGAAAATTTGATAAACAAACAACACTACTCCGGCATCAATTAACAATGCTACAAAGCGCTCTATAACACCGGCCAATACAGGACCTTGCGCTTCTTGTTGCGGTTGCTGAACTTGAGGGGCATCTTCCATAATATTAATACGATATTCTTCGCTCATATTTTCTCCTAAAAAACCTTACTTGTATTATAACAAGTTTTTCCCCTTTTTGAATAAAAAAAACCCCGCCTCATCAAGAGACAGGGTTTTTTAAGACTTAATGTTTAAGCAGCTATACCGAATTTAGAGAAAATTACGTATACTGCAAATACGGACAATACAATTACAACACTCATCACGGTGCCCGCACTCCAAGGAGTCGTATCCACGACGTGCAAGTCTTTTGCATCGTCATATTTGTTGGTAGCCGGCGCAAATTTGCCCGTTAAGTACATAAAGACAATGGCAATGACAAACAAGATAGCCATTACGTGCAAGAAGTGCAACGAAGACAACCACCCAAGTACAGGGATTACTTCTTTACCGCCAAACGGAATCTGTGTCAAACCGTAAGCAATGATGAAGAAAACCAACGTCACTTTAGCAGCCCAAGCCGGAGCGGTTTTATTGAGCATACCAAAGATAATCAAAGTGAAAATAGGTACGTTGTAAAAACCGTTCACCATTTGCAGGTAGTTAAACAAGCCAGACGGTGCTTTGGCAATTAGCGGGGCCACACACATAGAGAACACCGCCAAAATAACCGCCACCACTTTACCGGCCACTACCACTTGTCTATCCGTAGCATCAGGCTTGATATAAGGTTTGTAGATGTTTAACATAAACAAAGTGGACGTAGAGTTCAAAGCGGCATTAAAGGAACTTAAAATAGCACCGAATAAGACCGCCGCAAAGAAACCCGTCAAGTAAAAAGGAAGCACTTTATTTACCAACATCGGATACGCCATATCACCAATTTGCAACGGATTATCTTGGAAGATATGAAATGCCACGATTCCGGGAATAATTAAGTACAAGGGACCAAACAACTTAAACGTTGCCGCTAACAACAAGCCTTTTTGACCTTCTTTGAGGTTCTTGGCAGCCAAAGCACGTTGAATAATAGTTTGGTTGCAACCCCAATAGAAAAGGTTCACCAAGAACATACCGGTAAACATGGTCAAGAAAGGAACAGGATCTTTCGGACCGCCGATGGCGTTGAATTTTTCCGGATGGGCTTCAATAACGGTTTTCAAACCGCCGATCATATCCCCACCACCCACGTACATCAAGGCAAAAATAGGAATCATCAAACCGCCGATAATCAAACCGATACCGTTTAACGTATCGGCAATAGCCATAATACGCAAACCGCCGGCTAAACAGTAAATAACACCTAAAATACCAATAGCCACTACCACAATAACAATAGCGGTCATGTAGTCCACGTTAAACGTACCCATGATGTCAAAAATACCGCCCATACCGATAGCACCGGAATAAAGCACCGTAGGCAGCAAAATCAACACATAACCGGCTAAGAACAGGAAGTTAACAATCTGCTTAGTCGTCGCATCGTAGCGTTCGCCAATAAATTCAGGAATGGTGGCATAACCTTTTTTCAGATAACGGGGCAAAAAGAAAAAAGCCACGATAATCAGCGCTAAAGAAGCACCCACTTCGTAGCCCATGCCGGACATATTAAACATATATCCCTGACCGTTCAAGCCCACCATTTGTTCCGTTGACAGGTTTGTCAATAGCAAAGAAGCAGCAATTACCCAGCCTGTCAGTCCACGCCCAGCCAAGAAGTATCCTTCTTGAGATGAGGTATCGTTCTTGCGTGTGAGGTAATAAGAAAGCCCCAACACAAGAGCAGTAAAACCTACAAACGACACGATTGTAAGTAGCATCCATCCTCCGTAAGAGATAATTTAACGACTTTTTGTACTACACGGCACAAGCACCGCTTCCTACAAAATCGGCTTTTAAAAAACACTTGCGAAACACAAATTTAATGGCTATACTTTCATTGTAATTATAAAAACTCATTAAGTCAATTGTTTCTGCAAGGAGGTATTATGATTATTTGGTTTATCTTCGGATTTATGTGTGCATTTGTTATATTATGCGTGTTGGCATACTTTAAATTTTTGTCCTTACATAAAACCATCAAGCGAACGTGGCTGCGTTTGGACGTCAGTTTAAAAAATCGTCGGGACATGCTGCCCAATTTATCCTTAATTGCCGCCGCTTTTGACCAAGAAGACCGCTCTTTTTCAACGGAGCTGAACCATCTTAAAGAAAAAATTCTTTTTTGCAATGATATAGAAAAACGTATCCGTTGCGAGGAAGAAATTTCAAAACATTTGCGTCAATTATTTACCTTAGCCTGCAAATCACCTGACTTTAAACAAGACGAGCATTTCCAACACATACGCAAAAAATTATCCTCCTTAGAAGGGCGTGTGCAAAGTTGCAAAAAACGCTACAACAGCGCCGTAAGAGATTTTAATACGTTGGCAGATATTTTTCCGTTGAACATCATTGTCAATGTATTAGAATTTAAAAGATTTAGTTATTTTGATTTCGAAAACAGCCTATAAAAAAATCCCGCTTTAAGCGGGATTTTTATTTTAAGCAATCCTTCTACCATCCATTTCTTGCAAGGCTTTGACACGTTTGGAAATTGGCGGGTGGGTGGCCGTTAAACCGGAAAGAACACTAAAAAGGCCCATTTTCTCAAGCGGATTGGCAATACACATCGCCGCCATACTGGCACGGCGGTCTAAGGCTTCTACCCGCGGGTCCCCACTGATTTTTTGTAAAGCGCGTGCCAATGCGGCAGGGTTGCGCGTCATGTAGGCCGCTGTAGCATCGGCCTGATATTCCCTTGTGCGGGAAATAGCCAAACGAATCAGGGGAGCAATTAAATATCCGTATATGGCAAAAAATATACCTAATATTAAAAAGAATAAGGCCGTCGATCCTTTGTTTTTGCTGTTGGAACGGAGGGAACTTCTTAAACCCATACGAAAACAAATCTCCGCCAAAAACGTAAAGAACGATATCCCTGCTACGGTAATGAGCATCAGGCGGATATCGCGGTTTTGGATATGGGACAACTCATGGGCGATTACTCCCTCCAGTTCGGCGCGCTCTAATTTTTGCACAATTCCCTTGGTAAGCGCGATGGAAGCATGATATGGGTCTCTGCCGGTAGCAAAGGCATTGAGAGAGGAGTCATTAATAATGTAGACACGTGGCATCGGCATACCGCTGGCAATACACAGATTTTCTACCAAGCAATATATTTCAGGTTGGTCCTTGCGCGTAATTTCCAGACCGCCGATACTCTTGATAATCATCATATCGCCCATAAAATAGGAAATCACTAACCACAGCACGGCCCCCAGCCAAAGCAAGGGCAATATATGCTCTGCTGCTTTATTGGTACGCTCTACAAGGATTTGAAAAGTACTGGGGTATTCTTCCACAGATTCATAATAGGCTGCCTCTTGCTCCGAAAGATAATTCGGGTCAGGCTGCAAACTAAAAATACCGAATAAAAAAAGATAAGATAATAAAGCAAAAGTCAGCGGAAAAAGCAAAACAAGCAGCCATGTGCGCCGCTTGTTTTGCGCTATAAAATCATAGGTAGTTAAAATTTTATTCATTAAAATTTAACATCCACAGCCTTACGGGCGGCTTGTTCGTCTTCGGAAAGTTCAAAAAATTCATATTTTTCGAAGTGAAACCACGTAGCTACCATATTGCTGGGGAACAGTTCCGTCTTGGTATTATAAGCAAGCACATTACCGTTGTAGAAGCGACGGGCGGCTTGGATTTTGTCTTCCGTATCGCGCAATTCGCGTTGCAATTCCATGAAGTTTTGGTTGGCTTTTAAATCGGGATAATTTTCCGTCAAAGCAAAGACTGATTTCAAAGCACCCGTTAACACATTTTCATTTTTGGATACTTCGGCCATGCTGTTATGCGGGGCCATAGCGGCATTACGGGCCTGGATTACTTTTTCCAAAGTACCGCTTTCATGCGCGGCATATCCTTTCACCGTTTCTACCAAATTGGGAATCAAATCATAACGGCGCTTCATTTGTACTTCAATATCACTCCATGCCTCTTTTACGCGGTTTCTCAACGTCACAAAACCGTTATATGTCACCACAAAATAAATACCGATCACTACAATAATAATTACAGCTATTCCAATCCCTGTCATTTGTTTTTTTCTCCTTACTTACTATTTTAAAATTGGACTATCTTTTTTACAGCATTGAACATCTCTTCCTACTTTCCTTATGGTGTGTTTATAAAAATTAGCATGACATGTGACTCCAAGAAGATATTTTCCATTATCCTTAATTCTATTACAAAAACCCTCAGCCGCAGTAGATGTCCATACTATCCAAAAATTCATAGTACAATTTGACGCACTTGATGGTTTTTTCAGATACTTTTCACAAAATTTTTTAGCGCCAAGACTTTTAAGATCATCAAACATGTCATCTTCATTATATGTTAACTCCTTAGTCATGCAAAGTGTATTCGATGGTACGGATTCAGGATCACAATTTGTACTTTCATGTTTATTTCCTTCCCATTCAAAATAGTAATCTACACAGCCATTATTTCCATCAACAGATTTGATATAAATATCACCATCACAAGTATCCGCTTTAGGAGAAAACACGTCCTCGGGGGAATTATATGCATTGTAAACATCCCAGCACTTCCTTTCTTCTCCTCTAAACCCACAACTAAACTTATGAGCTGTATCCTCATCACAAGTATCCTTCAGTTGATCTGATTTTAAGTTTTCAACTTGATCACCATATGATTGGACGCATGGTGTAGGTGTAGCTAAAATTCCTTCTCCGCAAACTAAATACACACCATTTTTTCCGTCAATGGTCAAATTAGCCCAACTAATTTTATTGTCCGTAGCATCGCAGGTTGGAAAAGTTAAATAAGAGGCGCCTTCGGTTCCTCCCTGCAACTGCAAGGAATTAATGGTGGCAGTATTGGAGGAAATCAAATTAGTGACTGTGTTCCCATTCAAAAAAGTACCGTTTACCGTTAAATTCCCCCACACACTCAAGCGGGCATTTCCTGTATTAGAGCCATTACCCACATTCAGGGCAGTACCGCTTAAAACGGAATCTGCCGTATTGGGAGAGTACAACTCTAAATTACCTTCTTTTACAAGCACCGTACCGGTATTTAAAGCTGCATTTGCCGTAGCGGTGGTGGTAGATTGCACCTTCAAAGACGTAGCATTTAAAGTACAAGAATTGCCTAACCCCACATCACAGGTATTACTGACCTTTAAGTCAGAATAAGACACATACGGCACCGGAAAGTAAGACACCATTTTAATATTACTTCCGGCCGCCCATACGGATACGGCACTAAAAAACAAAACTGATAATAAAGATAATTTTTTCATAATCCTCTCCGCCCACATAACTATATACACACACCAAAAATTTATCAAAAATAAGGAAGTATAGTCAAGTATTTTATGCCTAAAAGCAAAAGCGAAATTTTTCTTTATTTTATATACTGTCTATATGTTGATGGGTTTTTTACAAAGTTTTTGGTTTCCGTGTTATCACCGTTTTTCGCGCATCAGCGCATGGAAGACGGCTCTGTTTGCTTTGTGGTTGCTATTGGTGGGCATGCTGATTTTTAATGTATATTTTATTGTCCAAACCAACAAACAATTACCTGTTTTTTTAAAGTCTTTACCCACTATTTCTTTTGCCGACGGAGAGATGACGGCCCCTTTAACCAAACTGACACTAGCCGTACCCAAAACACAGTATCAAATTATTTTGGATACAACGGCAACTCAGCCCCCCTCTTTGCAAACTTTTTTTGATGATAAAATCATGCTCTTTGTATCCAAAAGTCACTTTTACGTCCCTTCCGTAGCGGGCCTGCAGGCTCAATCCATTGCCAAAGAATGGAACGTCAATCTTACGCCCCAATGGTTTAAAGAAAAAGAGCAGGACATCAAGTCCGTCTTGCAAACTGTATTTTTTGTGGTTTCTTTTTTTGTTATGCTTTTCTTTTTCTTAGGCTCTTTTTGTATGGCGGCGGCGGTCATTTTCTTATGGCAGGGATTTACGCAAAAACGCGTACCGCTAAGCGTGCGCCTGCGGTGGGCGGTTTTTCTACAAGGGCCGGCATTGGCTTTGTTTGCACTTAATCTATTCATTTCCGTACCGCTGTTTTTGTTTGCCGTTTTTATTTTATTTATGATGTACAGTCAACAAATTTACAATACTTTACCCGAGTAAAAGAGGTATATCTATGCTACTTAAAATCATTCGCAAATTCAGTTCTGCTCATCGTCTTCCGCATTATGACGGACCTTGTTATCAACTTCATGGGCATACATGGAAGGTGGTTTTTTTGATAGAAGGAGAAGTGCAACCTAATGGCATGGTGCACGATTTCAAAGTGCTAAAAAAATTGCTGGATGAGCAACTGCCCGACCATCAATACTTAAACGATTTGGTAGAAAACCCTACCGCCGAAAACTTGGCCCCTTATTTATTTAATAAGGTACGTCAAGTTTTGCAACCTTTAAATTTAACTTTAAAATCTATAGAATTGTGGGAAAATGAAAATGCAGCAGCCGTTTTTGAAGGTTAACGAAATTTTTTATTCTATTCAAGGGGAAGGCCCCCATAGCGGTATGGCGGCGGTATTTGTACGCTTGGCCGGATGCAGTATGGGGTGTGATTTTTGTGATACCAAATACGCTTTTGCACAGGGAGAGATGCTAAGCATTGCTCAAATTGTGCAACAGATGAGCCAGCACCCCTGTCGCAATGCCATTATCACCGGCGGAGAACCGACTGAGCAAGATTTTGCCGCTTTGGCAGTTGCATTAAAAAAAGAAGGTTGGACCGTACACATGGAAAGCAACGGTGCGCAAGTAGCAGACGTCAGCGCCATTGATTTTTTGGTTATCTCACCTAAAAAATACGTTAGTCAAGAAATGTTAAAAAAAGCCCATGCCATCAAAATAGTGGTAGGCCAACAGAGTGACTTGCAAGATTTAAAAAGTTATTTTCAATATGCAAACGAGCGTACCGCCGTTTGCCTACAGCCCGAAAGCAATTTACAGGAGAACATTGACCTATGCGTAAAATTAATAAAGCAAAATCCGTTTCTAAGGCTCAGCCTACAAATGCACAAAATGGCAAAAATAAAATAGCCAAAGTTTCTAAGGAAAAAATTTTACAAAACCTGCGCGAAATTTTGGCCTATATTGGAGATGACCCCAATAGAGAAGGCCTCTTAGAAACACCGCAACGCATTTTGCGCAGTTGGGACAAACTATACGGCGGATATAAACAAAAACCGCAAGACGTGCTTAAAACCTTTACCGAAGGTTCCTGCGAAGAAATGGTGGTGCTCAAAGACATTGAGTTTTACTCCACTTGCGAACATCATTTGCAGCCTTTCTTTGGCACGATCAGCATCGGCTACCTGCCCAAAGACCGCGTACTCGGTATCTCTAAGTTAGCACGCTTGGTGGAGGTGTTTGCTCGTCGGTTGCAAATTCAAGAAAAATTGGTGGCAGAAATTGCCGACAGTTTAATGCAAACCCTTCAACCGCATGGTGTCATGGTGGTTTGTAAGGCCAAACATATGTGCATCAGTTCTCGCGGTATTGAAAAACACAATGCCGTTATGGTGACCAGTGCCATTCGCGGTGCGTTTAAAAAGTTAGAAGTTCGCAGCGAATTTTTGGAAATGATTAAATAGGATTTGTATGACTGCCAAAATCATGGGTATCGTTAATGCCACTCCGGATTCTTTTTATGACGGAGACCCGCAAAACAATTTAGACAAACTCTTAGCCAAATGCCGCCAACACATTGAAGACGGCGCCTCTATTTTGGATATCGGTGGAGAGTCCACCCGCCCTTTTGCCACCCCTGTATCGGCGGAAGAAGAAATTGCCCGCACCTTAGAGTTGGTCAAATCCGCGCGCCAAATGTGGCCGGATATCTTGCTATCACAAGACACTTACAAAATTCCCGTTGCTTTAGAATCTTTAAAAGCAGGGGCAAATATGATTAATGACATTAGCGGTACGCCGGATCCGGAGATGTTTAAATTGGTAAAAGACTTCGGCGCTCATATTGTGATTACACACAATCGCGGCAATAGTCAAACAATGCACGAACACACGCAATATCAAGATTTAATAGCAGAAGTAAAAGATTTTTTGGCAAAAAAGATAGAAGAAGCATTAAAAGTAGGATTGTCTATGGAACAAATCATCATAGATCCCGGCTTTGGTTTTGCCAAAACCAGAGAGCAAAATTACCATCTTTTAGCCCACTGTGGCGAATTTAAAAAATTAGGGGCAAGAATGTTAATTGGACTTTCACATAAAAAATTCTTAAGCCAGCCCTCTGAAAAACCCCCCAAACGCAAAACCCAAACTCTATGCGCTCATTTTGCTGCTTTGCAAGCAGGAGCGAACATTTTACGCGTACATGAATCTAAAGAAACCCAAAAAGTGATACACTTTTTTAATGAATTGGAGGCTAACTCATGAGCAAAGTATATTTGACCCAAGCAGGCTCTTTCCATGCCAAACACAGCCATGACGGTACTTTGGCAGAACCTTTACATGATCATCTGTTCCGCTACGAAGCCACCTTTTACGGCGATATTAATGAAGAATATTTTTTAATTGATTTTCGTCAAATCAGCCAACTGTTTAAAACAGAATTGGAAAAAGGTTTAGAAGGATCTGATTTAACCACATTTTTACCTTTCCCTACTGCCGAAAGTTTAGCCATTTGGATTTACAATCGAGTCAAGGCCAAAATGCCCAAACTCTACAGCATAAAAGTGGCCGAAGACGTAGACCGTTGGGTAGAGTATAGAGGCGAGGAATAATGCCTCAAGCTGTTTTAGCACTTGGCAGCAATCAGGGCAACCCCAAAGAAAATTTGGAGCGTGCCATCACCGCTTTAAGCGCGTTAGGTACGGTGAAAGAGGTTGCCCCTTTTATTCTTTCAGAACCGGAAGGATACGATGCGCAACCGGATTTTGTAAATACCGTTCTTATTTTATCTACTCCTTATCAACCGACGGATTTACTAAGAAAACTAAAAGAACTAGAAACCAAATTAGGCCGCGTTCCCACGTTTAAAAACGGACCGCGCGTAATTGATTTGGATATTCTTTTTTATGATGATCAAGTAATTTTTGATACTGATATTATGCTCTTTGTGCCTCATCCGCGTTTACCACAAAGAGAGTTTGTTTTAAAACCACTTAGTTATATTTTGCCGGATTTTATACATCCTCAACTCCAAAAGAGTGTGACACAGTTGTACCGAGAGTTAATGCGAAAAAAAGCAAAAGTGACCTGTAAAATTTTGTAAAATATAGCCTGAGTTTTCTTGCGGAGTTTTGGTATGAAAAAAATGCTGTTTTTGGTTGTAAGCATATTACTTTTAGGGGCCTGTCATTCCAGAAAAGCTGAACCGGGCCGCGTGGGGAATATGTATTTTTCAACGGTAGCGTTTGAAGTCAATGGAGATGAAATCAAATTATCTTCATACAAATTTATTGATGAAGCCGTAAAAGTATACAAAAAAGACCCGTCTGTCAAAATAGAAGTGCGCGGTTATACCGATGCCAGTGGCAGCGAAAAGAAAAACTTAGCATTATCTAAAAAAAGAGCCAATAAAGTGGCCAATTCTCTGCAAATTCGTGGAGTTCCGGCAGAAAACATTTCTGCCAAAGGCTATGGCTCAGCCAATCCGATTGTTTCCAACAATACACCGGAAGGCCGTGAGCAAAACCGCCGTGTGGAGATAGAATTTCCCTATCCCCTCAATTAATTTGTAATAAAATCCGTATCTGCAAGAGCGGATTTTTTGTTTAAAGGAGAGAACATGAAAAAAGTAGCTTTACTTTGCGCAGTCGCTATCTGTTTAGCCGCCTGCCATTGTGAAAGAAGAACCACCGGCACCCCGTGTCGCAAAGCCTCCTGTCAGGCTGCTAACGTTGCCAGTCAGAATGCTCAAAAAGAAGCTGCCTCCAAGCAGACTACTTCTCAAAAAACGGCTGCTGAAAAAAAGGCCGCTACCGAAAAAAAGACCACTGCTGAAAAAAAGGCTGCTGTTGAAAAAAAGGCGGCTGAGCAAGCCTCTGCCTTAAACTCCGTAGGTAATGCCACTTACGAAGGGAACATGATTTCTTTGAAATTCAAAGAGCCTATCCACTTCGCTTACAATAGTGATAAAATTGCCGCTTCTTCCAACAAAAATTTAGAAGCCACCGCCAATATACTCAAAAAATATCCTAACAACAAAGTGACCGTAAAAGGATATACCGATTCTTTAGGCGATCCGCTGTATAACATTGACTTATCTCAGCGCAGAGCCCAAGCGGTAGCTAACGCTTTGGTAGAACGTGGTGTAAAGGCAGAAAATGTATCCGCCATCGGTTTTGGTTCTGCCAATCCCATAGCTACTAATAAAACCTCTGTCGGTCGCGCGCAAAACCGCCGTGTGGAACTGCAAATTGAAGTAAAATAGACTTTTCTCTACAACAAAAACCCCGCCTTGAGCGGGGTTTTTTATGCAAAAATAATTTATTTATCTCTTTCGATATAGCCAAACTTTTCGAGCAGTTTGGTGTCATTTCGCCAATCGGGGCTGACCACTACCTGCAATTCCAAGCGGTACGGACGGCCTAAAAATTCAGCAATTCTTTGTTGTGCCTTTTGGCGCAACTGCGCAATAGAGGCACCGCCTTTGCCGATGAGAATGGGTTTTTGGCTTTCGCGCTCTACATGAATAATAGCGCGGATAAAATTTTTATCACCCAAGTCCTCGGTAAATTTCTCTATTTCCACTTGAGTGCTGTAAGGGATTTCCTTTTTGTAAAGTTTAAAAATTTGCTCTCGGATAAATTCCGCCGCGTAAAACCGTTCCCAACGGTCCGTCCATTGCCCCAGCGGAAAATAAGCAGGGCTCACAGGCATAGCCTGCGCGACGGCTGCTTTTAACTCTTCCACCCCTTCGGTTTTCGGCGCACACACCGTAAACACTTTAGAAACATTGGGCAGAGATTTTTTGATTTCCGTTTCCAAATCAGCCAAAGAGGAGGCTTCCCGGACCAAATCCGTTTTGGTCAGCACCAAATAAACAGGACAAAACACTTTAGAAATTTTTTCAAATAATCCCTGATGGGCGGGCAAATCCGGATGGGAGGCATCTATCAAAAGAAGCACCAAATCCGCATCTTCCCCGACGGCGCGGTCTACACACGCGGCCATGGTTTGCTGCAGTTTATAGCGCGGGCGCAAATACCCCGGCGTATCGACAAACACCACTTGAAAATTTTCACCTTCAATAATGGCCAAGATATTTTGGCGCGTGGTCTGCGGTTTATCCGTCACGGCAGACAAAAGTCCCCCCGCCAACGCATTAAGTAGCGTAGATTTACCCGCATTGGGCAAACCGGAAAGTACCGCAAAACCGCTGTGAAAATTTTCTGTTTGTGTAGTCATAAGTATATTGTAGCATGAATTGTAATATGATTTTTCAGAAATGAAAATATATTTTTCAGAAAAAAAGATTCTTTTGCTAAGGTCCTGTCTTAATTACTTTTTAATTTTGCGCATAATTCTGCCAGCCCTGCGGCGATATCTTCTTGTTGGACGGCTACCCCTTCGGGTACGGAAAGTTTAACAGGAGCAAAATTCCAAATGGCCTTTATGCCACATTCCACCAATGTATCTGTGATACCTTGTACCACCGAATCAGGAACGGTAAGAACGGCTATTTTTAATTTTTTTGATTTAATGACACTTTTCAACTGAGCCGTATGGTAAATATGTACGCCATGTATTTCTTGTCCCACCATTTCGGGGTTGGTATCAAAAGCAGCTACAATTTCAAGTCCGTGATTTTGAAATCCGGAAAATCCGAGCAATGCCGAGCCTAAATTCCCCGTACCGACTAAAAAAGCCTTGTTCAAGTTATCCCAACCTAAAAAATTCTCAATAGCCTCTATGGTTCCGGCCACCTTAAATCCGGCTCTTAATTTCGTCGGTGCGCCCACCGCTTGAAGGTCTTTTTTAATCACAATAGGCAATAAGTGTATTTCGGCAGCCAAGTCGGTAGAGGATACCAAAGAACGTCCATAAGCATGCAAGTCATAAAATACGCGCAAATACTGCGGCAAACGACGAATAGTTTGTTTACTAATAGAATTTTTGGCTGAAATTTGGCTCATAAAAAAATTTCCTCTTATGAAAATGCTGGATATCACAATATCTATATATTATTTTATACAACCCTCTTTTGTCAACCTTCTTTTTTATCATACCGTCGATGATTTGACAGGGGCTTTTCAAATAATGTATCATTATAGATATAAAAATATCCACGCATAAAAATGCGATGGAAATCTAAAAGGAGAGTTCGCTATGGCGGATAAGAAAAAAACCGCGCCGGCTGCAGTAGCCACCGAAGAAGAATTGTCTATGTTAGACAATGTAGTTAACTCGGTCAAAGCTGCCCAGCGCAAATACGCAACTTACACCCAAGAACAAGTAGATAAAATTTTCCGTGCTGCAGCCATCGCTGCCGCACAAAACCGCATTCCCTTAGCCAAGATGGCTGTGGCCGAAAGCGGTATGGGTATTATGGAAGACAAAGTAATTAAAAACCAATTCGCTTCCGAATATATTTATAACCAATATAAAGACACCAAAACCTGTGGCACCCTCTCTGACGATGATGCTTTCGGTTATCGTCAAGTGGCTGAACCCATTGGTGTGATTGCCGGTGTTATTCCCACCACCAACCCGACCTCTACGGCTATTTTCAAAAGTTTGCTCGCTTTGAAAACCCGCAACGGTATCGTATTTTCTCCTCACCCGCGTGCTAAAAAATGCACCATCGAAGCTGCCAAAATCGTTTTGAAAGCCGCTGTGGAAGCTGGTGCTCCGGAAGGAATCATCGGCTGGGTAGAAAACCCGACCATGCCGCTTTCCAACGCCTTGATGCACCACCCCAGCATCAACTTGATTTTGGCTACCGGCGGTCCGGGCATGGTAAAAGCTGCCTACTCCTCCGGTAAACCGGCCATCGGTGTAGGTGCCGGTAATACTCCGGCCGTAATCGATGCTACCGCCGATATTAAAATGGCTGTCAGCTCCATCATCATGAGTAAAACCTTTGACAACGGTATGATTTGCGCCAGCGAACAATCCGTCGTGGCTGAAGATGCCGTTTACGAAGAAGTAAAGAAAGAGTTTATTGCTCGCGGTTGTCACTTTGTCACCGGCAAAGACCGCAAAAAATTGGCCGATACCGTAGTGGTAGACGGTAAATTAAACTCCGGCATTGTGGGACAAACCGCCGTTAAAATTGCTGAAATGGCCGGTATCAAAGTACCTCTCGGCACCAAAATCTTGATTGCCGAAGCCAGCGAAGTAAACGACAACGAAGTCTTTGCCCGCGAAAAATTGTCCCCTGTTTTGGGCTTCTACCGCGCCAAAGATTTCAACCATGCCGTAGAACTCGCCCGCGACTTAATCTTATACGGTGGCGCCGGTCATACGTCTGTGCTTTATACTCATGAAGCCAATGAAGAACATATTGAAATCTTCAAAGATATGCCCACCGCTCGTACCTTAATCAACATCCCGTCTTCTCAGGGTGCTATCGGCGACGTGTACAACTTCAAACTCGCCCCTTCGTTGACCTTAGGCTGCGGCTCTTGGGGCGGCAACTCTGTCAGCGAAAACATCGGAGTAAAACACCTTATGAACGTAAAATCCGTCGCGGAACGCCGCGAAAACATGTACTGGTACAAAGTACCTTCCAAAATCTACTTCAAACGCGGTGCCTTGTCTCATGCTTTGTCTGAGCTGGCCGGTAAACAACGCGCTTACATCATCACCGATAAGACGATGGAACAATTGGGCCATGTCCGCACAGTGACCGATGTTTTGGAAAACTTAAACATTAAATATCGTGTTTTCTCCAACGTATTGCCCGATCCGAACATTGCCAACGTGTCTGAAGCCTTGCAAATTGCCAACTCTTGGCAGCCGGATCTCATCATCGCTTTGGGCGGCGGTTCTGCTATGGACGAAGCCAAAATGGTATGGTTGATGTATGAAAACCCCAGCACCAGCTTTGAAGATATTGCCATGCGCTTTATGGATATCCGCAAACGTATTTATGCCGCTCCGGACTTGGGTAAAAAAGCAACGATGGTTGCCATTCCCACCACCTCCGGTACCGGTTCTGAAGTGACCCCGTTCACCATCATCACCGATGAAAAAACAGATACCAAATACGCTATTACGGACTATGCCTTAACGCCGGATATGGCTATCGTTGATCCGGAATTCGTACTCGGCATGCCCAAGAGCTTGACGGCTTTCTCCGGCTTGGACGTATTAACCCACGCCATCGAAGCCTACACCTCCGTATTCTCTACCAGCTTTACGGAAGGTCAAGCCTTAGAAGCAATCCGCTTGGTATTTAAATACTTAAAGAGCTCCTATGAAAAAGGTGCCCAAGACATCAATGCCCGCGAAAAAATGCACTATGCTGCTACCATCGCCGGTATGGCTTTTGCCAACGCTTTCTTGGGTCTGTCTCACTCTATGGCTCACAAACTCGGTGCCATGTACCACATTCCGCACGGTTTGGCCAACGCCTTGTTGCTCTCTTACGTCATTGAGTTCAACGCTACGGATAAACCGACCAAACAAGGTCTGTTCCCGCAATACAAATATCCGTTCGTGAAAGGACGCTATGCCAAGATTGTGGACTTTATTGCTCCCAGCAGCGAATTAGGCGACGACAAAGACGCCAAAGTCCACAAATTAATCAGCATGGTGGAACAACTCAAAGCCGACTTGAATATCCCGAAATCTATCAAAGAATACGGTATTCCTGAAAAAGAGTTCTTGGCCAATTTGGACAAATTGTCTGAGCTCGCCTTTGACGACCAATGTACCGGCGGAAACGCCCGCTACCCGCTCGTGAGCGAAATCAAGGAATTATACTTGAAAGCTTACTACGGCGAACCGGTCATCAAAAAAGCCAAATAAGCGCTTTGACACAAAAACCCCGAGCCACAAGGCTCGGGGTTTTTTATGAGAGATAAAAGCTAATTAAAATTAAAAGTTTTACAAACTTCAGCACAACCCGTTTTTTCTCTAAAACACCTCACCTGTTCCGCTTTTGCATGAGGATCAAAATACATCTTTAAATAGCACCCGTCCATAGATGAAACATTTCATTTGCCCCCATATCCGCCAAACACACTGCACGCTGCGATATTTGCACCGGTTATATTGTTTACACACAAACCATTGAAATAAACTTCTTCCCCCACACCGGAGTTCGGCCGGACTTCTCCTTTAAGTATTGCCATACTTAATTCTCTTGTATCATCTACCAATGTTGCATGCTCTAAAAAATACACTTCTTCATCGTAAAACCGCTTATATTTTTTAGATAAATTTTTCATCAAAACTCTCCTTTTTCTTAATTGTCTTTGAAAGGAAAATTTAACAAAAAAGTTAAGGCTTTTTAAAATTTCTCTAAAAAATCACATACGACAAATTAGTTTTTGTATAATGAAAGTATCTCTTTAATAGGAGTCATTTATGAAAAAATTTTTAGTGTTCGCCGTTTGTTCTTTTTTGGCAAGTCCTTTGTTAGCCGCCTCTACCTGCGTAAGCCGCGTAGATAAAAACTTAGATAAAAGTACCGCAGAAAAAATTGATTTCTGCCTGACAGAAGAAGTGGATTTAACCGAAGAAGCCCCCTCCACCGAACTCATTTTTTCCGACACGCAAGACGTGCAATATCCCAAACGCAAAAATAAACGCTCGGCCAAAACCTCTGCCCCAAAACAAGACAACAAGGTTTATATCCAACCTCCCGTTTCGTTGGAATATTCAGACCGCAACGAATACCCCGCTTTTCGCAATGACACCTTACCCAGCATTAATGCAGAGGCCGCACATGAAACGGCCTTAGAGGCTTTGCGCGGTCACAAAAAACCTGCCAAAAAGACCGTAAAAAAATCAAAACCCCAAAAAGCAGCAAAAGCCGCAGCACCTAACAAACAGCCTCAACCGGTTCAAACTCCTGCTGCAGAGGTGGCGCAAGCGCAGGCTTTACAAAACGATCCGTTAACTCAAAATAATACCGACAACGGCATTGTTCCGGCCGGCTTTTTAGACGATGGTGTGTTGGGATCCGACAACTTTGGCTACAATGCCACCGATCCGGCCTTGCAGCCCTAAGGTTGACAAGCCTTTCAAAGAGGATTAAAATAAACTTATGGAAAAAATACATTCTTTTTTTGTTAAACCGTTTACGGCTAAGGGTTTTGTATGGGGCCTGATTGATTTAATCGTCAAGGTTATCACCGTCTGCGTGTGGGCCTATTTGATGTGCATTTTAGGTTCTCTCATTTGGCAGTCTATTCAGCTGGATTATAATCCGTTGAACCAATTATGGTGGTTTTCTTATTCTTTCCTGATGTTCTTTGGTGCTTCGTTGTTAGCGTATATCTTACTTTTTGTGCGTGATTACAATGAGTACGAATATGCAGAAGAACCGGAAGAAGAATCCGCCGAATAAAATATTTAAAAGTCTAAAAATCCCTCTCCTTTTGGAGAGGGATTTTTTATTAAACTGCTCAAACTTGCGTAGGAGAAATTAAGAAACTTCATAAAAAAACCCGCTTTTAATAAGCGGGTTTTTATTTAGTAAACTTTCTTTAACGTCAACACGCCATCTTCAAAAAACCATTCCTCAATAAGATCTCCGGTTTCACTGAATTTTTTGGTGACGCCGTTAGGTTTGCCATCTTTATGCGGAGAAATCAATGCAATCGTGCCGTTAGGGTGATAAACGATTTTATCGCCAATGAGTTTATCGGTTTTATAGCTACATTCAGAGCGCAAGTCCCCATCTTGCGTATAAATACGGCAAGGACCATGCAAATAACCTTTTTTATATTCCGCCACCTCTAACACCTTGCCGGAGGGATAAAATTTAGTCTGGCGGCCTTCTTGGCAATCTGCTACATAGGTCATTTCTTTATGCAAACGTCCGGTGGGTTGATACACGCGCACCGTTCCCTGCAAAAGCCCGTTATCGTAAAATTTTTCGATACTTACTTTTCCGTTATCAAAATAAATGCGGCAGCGCCCATTACGCAAACCATTTTTAAATTCACATTCAAAATATAATTTTCCATTTTCAAAAAACTCTTTTACCGTACCGTCAGGAAGGGAACCTTCTTGTTTAACGATATCTAAGTTTTTATCCAATGTTTCTCTGTACACTTCTTTTTCATCCACAAAATAAGTGCGCAAAAATCCCACATGCAACGGGTCATTTAAACTGCTTGTTTTACGTATAATATCGGCCATAAATTACTCCTCCGGCATCGACTTGGCGGCCACAGCTGCGCACCCCCAAGCAAAATGTAAATTAAATCCTCCGCTGCGTCCGTCCACATCCAGCAACTCACCTAAAATATAAAGCCCTGAACAACGCAACGACTCTAAAGTATTATAGTTTATTTCAGCGCAATTTACACCCCCCGCCGCCACCATCGCTTCCGTCCAACCTCTTAAAGAAAGCACCGTAAAAGGCCACGCGCAAAGGGTTTTGGAAATGTTTTTTATCACATTTTCCGTCCAATCTTTTACTAAAATATTTTTCTTAATACCACAAAAATCAATGAGCAAATTGGCAATATTCTCGTGCAGCAAACCGGCAAAAAAATCTTTGGCTTTGCGGTGGGCGAAGCAATGGATCCTTTCTTTTAAAAATTCTTGCATATTTTTAATTTTCGGAAAGAAATTAATCTCAATAGAAACAGGACCTTTATTTAATTCTTTGCCAATTGCGCCGCTTACGTTCAAAACCGCCGGACCTGACAGGCCATAATTGGTAAACAGAATTTCCCCTTCACAACGTTTTTCTTTTTCCGTACCGCGCCACAAAACAGTTTCTACCTGAGCTCGAATCCCTTGCAGACGAGCCACCGCCTTTTCCTTCACATTTAATGCAGATAAAGAAGGGGTTATGGCCGTCACGTGATGGCCTAAGGATTTGGCCAGTTGATAGCCGCTTTCTGTCCCGCCCACTTGAGGGTAAGCCTTTGAGCCACAAGCCAATACAGCATATTTGGAAGTAAATTTTTCTCCGCTTTGTAAAAAGACTGAAAAATTATTTTTCTTTTCAATTTTTTTTACTTCACTTCCAAGACGAATTTCTACTTTATTTTCCAAACACGCCAAACGCAACGATTCCACAACCGCGCTGGATTTACCCGTCAACGGAAAAACGCGGCCCAAACCTTCCTCTTGCGTAAGCAAACCTAATTTATGAAAAAAAGACAGACAATCTTGAAAAGAAAATTGATTCAGCACACTCTTTGCCAATGAAACATCGCCGCTATAATCTGCTACAGAAACGTGGGAATTGGTTAAATTACAACGACCGTTGCCGCTGACCAACACCTTCCGCCCCACTTGCTGTTCTTTTTCCAGCAGCAGTACTTTTTTACCACGCAAACCACACTGCAACGCACACATCAGTCCGCTGGCCCCTGCACCGACGATAATTACATCATAAAAAGAGGATTGATTCATTTCTCTTACTATAGCAAATTTTTAGACGATCAACAAAAGAAAAAGGCCCTTCTTTAAGAAGGGCCTCTAAATGGTGTCACCGGGTGGGCTCGAACCACCGACCTAGCGCTTATGAAACGCTCGCTCTAACCAACTGAGCTACGGTGACGTAAATTCAACATAAATATTATATCAAAAGAAATACCAGTCTTGCAATAATTTATTTTTATCGTCGGAAAAAACTAGTCAATCATTGTATAATCATTTAACTTTTGAGGCACTTGTCCACTTTTAGCAGCAGCCAAATCCGCCTCCGCTTTTTCCGTCTCGCCCATTTTTGCATAAGCCGCTGCGCGTGCGTTTAACACATCTGCAGCCGGACGCATCTGTAGTACGTACGTATAATCTTGTAGTGCTTGCTCATATTGACCCAACATAAAATAAACCCCTGCCCTAGAAAAAAACGTTTCCGGTTTAGTCGGGGCGAGCATCAACCCTACGTTTAATACTTTTAACGCGTCTTCGTAAGCTCCCTGAGCCGCCAATACAGAACCCAAGGCCGTATAGGCATCGGCCTGATAAGGATTAATTTGCAACACTTTCAGAAAATCGGCTTGCGCCGCCGCATATTCCCCCAGAAAAAAATAAGCCGCTCCGCGTGATGCGTAAACAGCGGCATTTTGGTCATTTAGTTTCCAAGCGCGGTTATAGGCTTTTAAAGATTGCTGATATTTACCGTCTTGAAAATATCCGTCTCCGCGCGCCAACCATTCTGCAGAAGTAGGCAAGGTTTGACAGGCACAAAATAATAAAGGAAGCAAAACATAAAAAATTTTTTTCATAAAATCTCCTTAAACTCTAAAAAATTATATCACAAAAGGCCCATTTTTATCTAGGTCCAAAAACTGATATTAAATAGGCCCAAAGACCCTTTTTCTTACTTGCAAGAACTGTTAAACTAATAATATAGAAAACGATTTATTCCCTAACCGCTGTAGTCTTAAACCCTGCTGCAGCGGTTTCCATTTAAACCCCCTTTCTCCTCAAGGGGGTTTTTTGCGTCTGTTGCAGATATGATAAAATAAAGAAAGATGAAAAAATTACCTTCTGATTCTGCTTCTTTTCAAAAAACATCGGTATTATTCTTTGAAAAAATAGGACCGAGCGGAATTTCCGTAAAAAAATTAGAAGCCTTGTTTAAGTATCTTAATCAAAGGGGTTTTCATTCTCTTTTACCATCAGAACTAGACACATCTTCTTTAACAAAATCTTTTTTACTCGTTTTTGCCAACGGATATCGAAGTTTTTTTACGCAAGTATATCCCTTGCTAAAGAAGCATGGTTTAAAAGCGGCAGTAGGCTTGCCGGTGGGGCTTATCGGACAATATGACGCCTGGCAACCGGCCGATGAAGGGGCATGGCAAGATTTATTAACCAAAGAAGACCTAATCCAACTAAAAAAAGATAAAAATATCGCTTTTATTTCGCAAGGATTAGACAATGGTTCCTCCTCTAAACTCGATGAAAAAAAGGCCATTTGGCAATTAGAAGAAAGCAAATTCCGCCTGCACAATTTATATAGCATTTCTACAGAGACTTTACTCTTTACCAAAGATTTTTTACAAAAACCTGCCGTATTGAGCAAAGCCCAACAAGAGTATAACCTGTTGCTGGTAAAGAGTAAATCCGGCCGAATATCCTCCCCCAGCCATGCTTTTTTGCGTATAATCTCTGTGAGCAACAAAACGTGGCTTTGGCCTCTTTTTTATAAAATGAAGTCTTAAAAAAGCGCCCCTTTCGGAGCGCTTTTTTAATCTTCTAAATAGCAGGCGGTAATCTCACCGAAGTAAAAAGTGTGGTAATCATTAGGCACTTTTTCGTACCATTTTTCTCTTACAGCATCTTCTAACAACGGCCGCTGCATCTCTGTTTTGCACAATACTTTACACTCATATTGAAAACCGCGACAGGCAATCAAAGGCACATCCACCGTTTTGCCAGGAACTAAACTAAATCCGCAAGCCTTAATTTTATCCGTTTCCAAGCCGGATTTCGTACCGCAAAAAGCCAGCTCTTTGCTTAAATCCTCTTGAGGCAAAGTGACGGTAAATTGAGCATTTTTATCCAATAGTTGATGAGTGTAGCGATTGTGGCGCACCATCACGCCAAACACCGGCTTTCCCCACGCAATTCCCAAATACCCCCACCCGATAGTCATGGTATTTGTTTTACCGTCTGCGTGCGTAGTCAAAAAAGCCCCTTTACGCAGGATTTGCAACACTTCTTTGGCATGTTCATCAAATTGTATTTCTTTCATAATATCCCCCCTTTGTTTTATTGTAGTAAAAAGCGCACCGAAACGATGCGCTTTTTTGGATTATTTTTTAGCGGTGCAGATTGATAAAAGAAGCCGCTGAAATACCGGCTTTTGCTCCGCTGCCGGCGGCCACAATGGCTTGCCTAAATTCAGGCTCCGTACAGTCGCCTGCGGCAAAAATTCCTTTGATATTGGTTTGTTGATGTGCATCCACTTTCACCAACCCGTTCTCCGTTAATTCAATGGCCGAACCTTGCAACCATTGGGTTTGTGGCACTGCTCCTACCGCCACAAAAATACCATCACAAGACAGGGTTGTTTTTTCTTGCGTTTGAACATTACGCAACACCGCAGCCGTCACTTTTTCATCTCCGATGACTTGCTCAATCACGCAGTTTAACTTCATGGAAATATTAGGCGTGTTTTTTACTTTTTCTACGGTGACGGCATCTGCGCGGAAACCTTCGCGGCGGTGGACCAACGTCACTTTGGGGCAAAATTGAGACAAGAATAACGCATCTTCAAAAGCGGTGTTTCCTCCACCGACTACCACTACTTCTTTGCCTCTAAAGAAAAATCCGTCACAAGTGGCACAGGCAGAGACCCCATGTCCTTTTAGTTTTTCTTCTCCCTCAACATTAAGCCAACGGGCACTTGCACCGGCTGCAATAATAACAGACATGGCTTGGTATTGCGTGCCGTTTTCTGCCGTCAAAATAAACGGGCTTTCTGTCCCTTCTATTTTTACAATTTTATCAGTCAGAATTTCTACTCCCAAACGTTTGCATTGCTTGTGCATGGCACTCATGAGTTCAAAACCGCCAACAGGGTTTTCAAATCCGGCATAATTTTCCAAATCGTTAGTTTGCAAAAGTTGACCACCCGGCATGGCTCCGCCTGCAATCATGGTTTTTACTCCGCTACGTACCGCATAAATTGCAGCACTGCAACCGGCGGGCCCTGCCCCGATAATCATTAAATCAATTTTTGTCATTTTCAAACTCCTTTAACATTTCTTGAAACATTTCTACGGGCATGCCTACCACATTGCTGCGGCTGCCGCGTATTTTTTCTATAAATTGGTCATCATCGTCTTGTACGGCATATGCGCCGGCTTTATCCATGTGTTTGCCGGCCATTTCAGCCAATTGCCGAGCCGATAGACGACGAGCCTTGCAATAGGTTTTATCCACCCCTTGTACAAAACGACGGCTGCTCCAATGAATGAAGGTGACACCTGTATAAACGGTTTGCCAGGTTCCGTTTAATTTGTTTAATATCCGCAAGGCATCTTTTTTATCTTTCGGTTTGCCGATTACTTCCCCTGCACAATATACCAATGTATCTGCCCCGATGACACAAGCATCAGGATACTGTTGAGCCACTTCTAAAGCCTTTTTGGCAGACAAGTCCGCCACCTGCAAATGAGGTCTTTTATAGCGGGTATTTTCGGCAGAATCGGACGGACAGATTTCAAACTCATATCCCAACTCTTTCAAAATTTGTATCCGACGAGGAGACTTGGAAGCTAAAACAAATTTCATATTATTTTTTCACAAATTTTGAAATAATCATATATCCCAGCACCAAACCTAAGGCACCGCAAATATTAATATGCACAGAAAGCGGGTGAATGCCTATTGAATAAATTTTTAGCAAAGCACCGGCCATTTCAGACGGTAAAAAAGCAGCCAGCCATTCACAGCCCAAGCCTATCAATCCACCAACAATTAAGGTCAATACAGCAAAAATAATTCCTCTCATTTTTCTCTCCTTTTTTATGGATACTAAATTATATATTAATGCAAAGTGACGGTATCTTTTTTGACGGGAACGGGCACATTATACTTGCCGTCTTGTTCGTCCGTCAAATCTTTACGCAATCGTAAAAAGCCTATCCCTGCCAATAGGCCCACTGCTCCGATAATCAGCCACGGGCCGGCCAAAAACACAGGGGCCACATATTGCCCCAACCAACCGGCGGCAAAAAACCCGACCGAAGACCCCAAGTTATAAAATACCATAATCATGCCCAAGTAGCGACCGCGCGTGCGAGCATCGGCAATATTAGAGGTAATAGTTTGCTCAGCCGGATTGACAATCAATTCCCCTATCGAAGCCAAAAAAACACCAAAAGCAATGGGTATAAAACTGCCAAAAAATCCCACTGAGCCATATCCTATTGCATATAGCAGACAACCCAAAAACAATGCGCTGGATAGACGGATTTTCTCCATCATTTTGCTGGCAGGATATTGAAGCAAAATGGTGGCCATACCGTTAATGGTAAAAAACCAGCCAATATAATATTCCGGCATTTTCAAATAAGTATGGCAATGTAGCGAAAGGCCCACCACTAACTGAGAGTTAACCGCCGTAATCAACAAAACATATAAACAAATTTTAGCCAATTTATTATCTCTAAGTGAGCTCACCAAAGAAACAAAATTAGGACGGCGGCTTTGTCCGGTAGCGGTGGATTTATCTTGCAATGTTTTATAGACGTACAAAACGGTAAGCGTATACGCCAATGCCGTAAAATAAAAAGCATAACTATACGAATAACGCACCAAAAATCCGCCTACCGCCGGCCCTAAAGCCCACCCCAAATTCACACCGATACGGATAATCCCAAAAGCCTCTACGCGCTGTTTGGGGGTTGTATTATCGCTCACCCATGCATTGGAAACAGGGCGAAAGGCAGCACCCAAAAAGGCAGTTAAAAAATAGGTCAATAAAATCCAACCCAAGTGTGCATTTTTCTCTATGCATATGGCTAACCCCAGCATTGCCACTACTTCCAATCCCAACCCCCAAAGCATGATGTTTTTACGTCCAAACGCATCAGAGAGTTCCCCTGCCAAAGCGCTGGAAAAACTGCGACTTAAAGAGGATAAGGCAATAATCAGCCCTGCCCAAGAAGCACTCATGGCTTTTTGACTGATTAAATACACCGTAAAAAAGGGCAAAGAAAGACCGTAGCCAAAGAGCAAAAGTCCATTGGCTACGGAAAGCATAATCATTGCACGACGAGTAGCATTCATCTATATATTGTATTAAATATAAAACAAATAAAAAAGCAGAGGTGTTTCCTCTGCTTTTTTATAAATCAACTACCGCTGGTAGGCGTTGAAAAGGTGATGGTTCTTTTCTTAAATTTATTATATTTTCCTTTTTGGAAGGTACATGTCAACTTGAGCTCTGCGCAACGCTGACACAAACCGGGCCCGCAGCTGCTTCCGCATCCGGTTCCTCCGTCCTCACAATAATACAAGGAACAAGTGTTAGTTCCTGTGTTGATGCCATTATCCAAATCATAAGCGATACTACAAGCGTTATCGGCACTCCCGGGCACCGCACCCAAAGAATCTTTCAACGTTTGTTTACAGGTATCTGACGGTTTTCCGCAAACATATTTATAACTGTTAGATGGAATTTCACTTAATGAAGAAGAAGAATCGTTCCATTTTCCTGTTAAACTTCTGCCGTAAGTGGTTTCTGCATCAAAATAATAATCCTCACAACTTCCTTGCGACACTAAGGCATCCGTACATCCACCGTTGTAGGGTGTCAGAGAGCCATCACACGTATCTAGTAAAGAGGCATCCGATGCCACGTTAAAAGAAGCGGTGGAAACACTCCCCATAGTCATAGTACAGTTCGGATATGCTACAGCAGGTCCCTTACAACCTAATACTTTATATGTTTTGTTTGTCACTGAATCTTTACGGGTATACCATTGTAAAGCCTCGCATCGAGCCGTTGCCGGAGCAGGAATATCAACTCCTCCCAACACAAGGCCTTTTTTCAGTGTTTTTTGCATTCCGATTCCGTTCCAAAAAGACTCCCCCTCCCCCTCTACGCTAACAGTAGAATTAGGCAAGTTTAACTTGTACGCATGTATGGCAGAAAAAGAAGCCGGATTGATATTAAAATTTCCGTTAAACGAGGCATTGCCCGTCACTTCCAAAGAACCACCGAAAATAGACAAATTGTCGGTAATCAATTCGGTATCACCCATTTCCAACATAGGCACTTGAGCGTTGAAAATGGTCAAAGGAGTTGAATCATCTTTAGAAATAGTCACCTTATTCTTAGATGATATGGAGAGAAACTGCGTATAAACAGTCCCCCCCGTACTTAATGAGTCTGAAACTTTTAAATGCTCATATCGCCCCAAACGAGAAGGATTGAAACTTACACTGTCTATAATCTCGGCCATTGCCACATTTGACAATAGAGCCAGACACATCATTACAAAAATTTTTTTCATATCGTTTCCTCCCAGCACTACCCATACAAGCACTTTATCAAAAAGAAAAAATAAGAGTCAAGCAAAAGATTTATCTTCTTTAAAAAATAATTATCTAACCCTTTTTTTTTCTTGCTAAAACCAATAAACCTGTGTTATCTTATTTTAAGAAGAATATCCCTTTGCACGCGGGCCCTCATCCCCGCGGGTAAGACGTCGGCCAAAACCGGCGGATCCGTTTCGGCGGTGGAATATTTCCGCCGCCGGAGCGGTTTAAAAAGTGCTATGATATACATATGATTATTAATGATGAGAAACTGCAACGAACCTTAGAAAAAGCCAAGTCCCATACGGACGCTGAGGTGACGGAAATTTTAACCAAAGCCAAACAACTCAAAGGGTTAACCCTTGAAGAAGCGGCGGTCCTTTTAAACATTACCGACGAAAACCTGCTACAAGATTTATTTCATACGGCAAAATACGTCAAAGAAGAGATTTACGGCAATCGCATTGTGTTGTTTGCCCCTCTTTATATTTCTAACATTTGTACCAATGAATGTGTATATTGCGCCTTTCGCAAAAGCAACACCTCTTTAAAACGCCACGCCAGCACTGCAGCAGAAATTCACCAAGAAGTGACCGCCCTTTTACAACAGGGGCACAAACGCATTTTGATGGTGGCCGGGGAAGCCTATCCCGGCGGCGGTTTGCAATACGTATATGACAGTATTAAAGCCATTTACGATACCCGCTGGAACGGACAAAATATTCGTCGTGTCAATGTAAATATAGCTCCGCTGGTACAAGAAGAATTTGAAGAACTCAAAAAATGCAATATCGGCACGTATCAACTTTTCCAAGAAACCTACCATAAACCAACTTATGAAAAGTTGCATTTGGAAGGAGCCAAAAAAGATTATCAGTTCCGCCTAGATGCGATGGACCGCGCCCTTAAAGCCGGCATTAATGATGTAGGCATCGGGCCTTTGCTTGGCTTGTATGACTACAAGTATGAAATCCTGGCCACGTTGGAACATTCTTTTTACTTGGATCGAACATATGGCGTAGGCCCGCATACTATATCCATTCCGCGCATTGAGCCGGCGGAAGGGTCTGACTTTAGTTTGCATCCGCCTTACCAATTAAGCGATACCGACTTTAAAAAAGTGGTAGCCGTCTTACGCTTGGCAGTGCCTTATACCGGAATCATTTTAAGCACACGTGAAAGTGCCCAAATGCGTACCGAGTGTATGGAACTAGGCGTATCTCAAATTTCTGCCGCCAGCCGTGTAAACCCCGGTGGATATTCTTATGACAAGGACAACGGAAGCCAGTTCACCTTAACCGATGAGCGCACTTTGGCTGAAGTAATTGATGCCTTGGCAGATGCTAAACATATGCCGTCTTTCTGTACAGGTTGCTACCGCTTAGGACGCGTGGGCAAAGATTTTATGGATTTAGCCAAACCGGGCTTAATCAAAAAACATTGTCTGCCCAATGCCATGTTCACCTTTGCCGAGTATTTGGAAGATTTTGCTCCGGCAGCATTGAAAGAAAAAGGCTATGCTCTTATTGAAAAGACCTCCAAAGAAAATTTTGCCGAAGGGGGTGCTATCCGAAAAATGATTGAGGAAAACTTAACCAAAATCAAAAACGGAAAGCGGGATTTGTATTTTTAACGCAAATCAAAAGATGAAAATACCCGTCTATATGTAGGCGGGTATTTTTTTGTGAAACTTCTTTTATTTTTATCTCTGTTTTTTGTAAAATATATGTAAGGACGGATTTTTATTTTTGTACTTTATTGACGCAAAAAACCGCGTCAACCCTACAGGGCCCTATGGTATCGGTCTGCCGACAGCCGGGTGGTACAGAGGTAAAAATCCGTTCTTATTTTGCAAACAAATCCATTGGGAGGAAGAAAAAAGAAAATGAAGTTGTTGAAGTTTAAATTACCACAATTCAACACGTTAAGTATTATTTTTGCCATTATCTTATTGGTGACGGCAATGACGTGGATTGTACCCAGCGGTGCATATGACCGCGTACTCAGCGATGGCCGAGAAGTTGTAGTGGCCGGCACCTATCATGCCGTAGAAGCCAACCCACAAGGTATTTTTGACGTACTAAAAGCCCCTATTACCGGTTTTGAAAATACCGCTTTGGTTATTGCATTTTTGCTCATTATCGGCGGTGTATTGGCCGTTGTGGAAAAAACCGGCGCCATTACCGCAGGTATCAAAGAAGCCAGCAATTTCTTTGGCAAAAACCCTCAATTTAAATTCCTTTTTATCCCGATGGGTATTATCATTTTTTCGTTATGTGGTGCCACATTTGGCATGTGTGAAGAAACTTTGATTTTTATTCCCATTTTGATTCCTTTAGCTCTTTCTTTGGGTTATGACTCTGCTATCGGCACCGCTATCCCGTTTGTAGGTGCAGGTGTCGGCTTTGCAGCGGCTTTTACAAACCCTTTTACCGTAGGTATTGCTCAAGGCATCGCCCAAGTACCGCTTTATTCTGGTTTGGGATATCGTTTAATTGTATGGTCCATTTGTACGACAGTTGTGATTACATTCTTAATGCTCTACGCACGCAAAATCACCAAAGATCCCACGAAAAGTTTGACCTATGAATATGATCAAGCCAAACGTCAAGAATTGGGCATGAATAAAGAAAGTCACAAAATTACCACCCGTCAAAAACTAGTATTACTTGCTTTTGGGCTGGGGATGGTCGGGCTGGTGTGTGGTGTACTCAAACCCCAACTCTGTGACTTTATTAAAGGCTTCACCGGCATTGATTTAATGACTCTTTTAAACCTTGAAAACAGCGGTTGGTATATTACCGAAATTGCCGCCTTATTCTTGGGAATAGGCTTTGTATCGGCTATTTTAGGCGGATTAAACATGAGCCAATTTACCGACAGTTTCTTTGACGGTGTACGCGGCATGGCCTCTATCGCCATTACCTTATGTTTTGCTCAAGCCATCGTGCTGATTGCTCAAAACGGTCAGATTTTAGATACTCTTTTAAACTTCATGTCTAAGGGAATTTCCAAACTGCACCCGATTTGTGCCTCTTGGGCTGCCATGATGTTGCAGACGGTAATTGACTTCTTTATTCCGTCCGGCTCCAGCAAAGCAGTATTGACTATGCCTATTTTGGCTCCGTTGGCAGATTTGATTGGCATTACCCGCCAAACGATGGTACTTTCATTTCAATTAGGCGGAAGTTGGTTAAATATGATTTTCCCCACTGACCCCGTCACCATTGCGGCCATCGGTTTTGCCAATATTGCCTTTTCCAAGTGGCTTAGATGGTTGGCTCCGTTGTTAATTTTGATGTATCTGTTGTCTTTTGCCGCTTTGGTTCCGCCGTATTTCATGAATTGGTAATTCGGCCTTTTATAGCCTTCCGCCGCATTTTCTTTTGTTTGAGCCGGCGGAAGGCTTTGGTTTTAAAGAGGAAAACAAAAAATGAAAAAATTCTTTTCCAAATTCTGTAATACCTATTTTTTAATCTTTTGCATTATGTTGGCCGTGACGGCTTTGACTTGGGTAATTCCGGCCGGCGAATATCAACGCATAGAACAAGACGGACGCACGATTGCCGTTGCCGGCTCCTATCATACGGTTGAGCCAACCCCTCAAGGATTAGGCCAAGCCTTACAAGCCCCCATTCAAGGGTTTCATCAATGCGCCGAGATTATCGCTTTTATTTTAGTTGTCGGTGCTTTATTTACGGTAATAGAACGTACGGGAGCCGTCAGCACCGTAGTTAAAAAAGTAAGTTTTTACTTTGCCCAACACCCCAAGCACCGTATCTTTTTTATCCCTACTTGTATGTTTTTATTCTCTCTGTGTGGGGCCGTATTTGGCATGGAAGAAGAAACACTGATTTTTATTCCCATTTTTATTCCGCTGGCACTTTCTTTGGGATATGATACTTTGGTGGGTATGGCCATTCCGTTTATCGGGGCATTTACAGGATTCTCTTCTGCTTTTGTCAATCCGTTTACCGTAGGCATTGCACAAACCATTGCCCAATTGCCCATGTACTCCGGTTGGCAATATCGCGTGTTGGTATGGTTTATTTTTACGAGCGTTGTGGCGGCCTTTTTTACTTGGTATGGAGAAAAGATACGCAAACACCCCAGCAAAAGTTTAACCTGCAAAAAGGACATCGTTAGACGTGCAGAACTCAATATTGTTAATGATGTGGTGGTGGATGAATCTTTCCGTCTGACAAACGCACACAAATTGGTACTTCTTTCCTTTGTAAGCGGTATGGGCATTTTGTTCTACGGCATTATTAAATATCAGTGGTACATGACAGAAATTGCCGCCGTATTTTTGGGTGTCACGATTGCAGTGGCTTACTTTGGCAAATTGAAGTTGGACCAAACGACCGATGCCATTTTGGCCGGAGCACAAAGCATGATAGGGGTATGTATTTTGATGGCTTTGGCACGCTCTATCGTCATTGTGGCTACGCAAGGACACATTTTAGATACGGTATTGCACGGCATGACTCAAAGTTTGGGTACTTTACACCCCATTTTAGCCTCTCAGGCAATGTTCTTTGTGCAAACTATATTGAACTTTTTTATCGCTTCCGGTTCAGGACAAGCAGTGCTGACAATGCCTATTATGATTCCGTTGGGAGATTTGGTGCATGTTTCCCGTCAAACTGTTATTTTGGCATACCAATTCGGAGAAGGCTGGGGCAATCCTATTATCCCCACAGCTCCTGTCACGATGGGGGCTTTGGCCTTAGCGGGTATTTCTTACGGATCTTGGGTAAAATGGTTTATGAAGTTAGAGATCATTTTAATTGTATTATCCTTACTACTGCTGATACCGGCATATTATATTTGGTAAAATAAAAAGGCCCCAAACGGGGCCTTTTTTAGGATAAATATGCTCAATAAATTAAAAATAATTTCTTATCTTTCCACCACTGATTGGTGTGTGTTCGGTTTAGTAATGGCGCTTACTTTTGCCGTAGCCGTCTATGGCCATTACCGTCAAAAAAAACCACAAAATACCGCTTTGGATTATTTATTAATGGGCCGGCAACTTACCTTGCCTTTGTTTGTAGCCACCTTAGTAGCCACTTGGTATGGCGGTATTTTTGGAGTCAATGAAATCACCTTTAACTATGGAATTTACAATTTTGTGACACAAGGGTTTTTCTGGTATGTGGCTTATATTATATTTGCTTTCTTTATTGCAGAAAAAGTGGCCAAGTATCAATCTGTCACTTTGCCGGATTTGGCAGAAAATATGTTCGGCCCTAAAGCAGGAAAAGTGGCAGCCTTGTTTACTTTTTTCTATATCACGCCGGTAGCCTACGTGTTGAGTTTGGGAATTTTTTTAAATATGATTTTTGGCATTGGCGTATTAAACGGCATGATTATCGGCACTGTTTTTACGTGTATTTATACCGCTTGGGGAGGATTTAAAGCGGTTGTTTTTTCAGATTTGGTCCAATTTTTTGTTATGTGCAGTGCCGTATTATTGGTAGTTCTTTTTTCCTTGCAAGATTTTGGAGGAATTTCCTTTTTGAAAACCCATCTTCCCCCCTCTCACTTTAGTTTGACGGGCGGAAACGGTATCTTAAATACGCTGATTTGGGGATTTATTGCTTTATCTACTTTAATAGACCCTAGTTTTTACCAGCGTTGTTTTGCGGCCAAAAGCCCGCAAATCGTAAAAAAAGGGGTATTGATTTCCACTCTCATTTGGTTTTGTTTTGATATATGTACAACTTTAGGCTCTTTATATGCTCGTGCCTTACTGCCGACGGCAGAGCCGGCGGAAGCGTATTTCTTTTATGCGATACAACTATTGCCAACAGGATTAAAAGGCTTTTTTGTAGCGGGCATTTTGGCCATCATTCTCTCCACGCTTAATTCTTTTTTATTTATTGCTTCCAATACATTAAGTTATGATTTGCTAAAACACCGGTTCAAAAATATTATTTTTTCCAACCGTATTGCTCTTTTTGTTGTAGGCGGTTTAGCAATTGCAATGGCCCAACTTCTAGATGGAAGTTTTAAAGAAATTTGGATTACCTTAGGCTCTTATTTTTCAGCCTGTTTACTGGTGCCTATTTTGGTAGGATATATATATCCAAAGCGCATTAGTGACCGTTTATTTGTCTGCAGTGCTCTTTCCAGCGCGGCTGTTATGACGGCATGGAAAATACTTCCACTAAGTGGATTTTGGGCACAAATAGATGGGTTCTATATTGGGGTAAGTACCAGCATTGTAATTTTGCTTTTAAACAAAACAAGGAAAAACAAAAATGTCCAAAGCACTATTGATTTGTAATGGAGAAAAACCGGGCTGTTGGTTGAAAAAGTTGGCCCAAGAGGCGGACTTTGTATTGGCTGCTGACGGTGGATCTAATTCGGCACTATCGGCAGGCATCACCCCCGATGTAGTGATTGGAGATTTGGACTCCGCTTCCCCAAAAACAAAAAATGTCTTTCAAGATATTCCATTTATTCATGTCAAACGCCAAGATAATACAGACTTGGAAAAAGCGTTGGATTGGTTGGTGTTGCAACAATTTGACGAATGTGTCATCGTAGGCGCAACGGGCGGCAGGTTGGATTTTACAGTGGGTAATTTTCTATCGGTTTATCCCTACCTCAGCAAAATAAAAATTATATTTAGAGGAAAGAATTGGAGCATTTTCCCCTTAACACAGTCTTTTCGTTTTTCTGCCAATAAAGGAGCTCGCATGAGCATTATTCCTCTTACAAATTGCCAAAATCTTACCTTAAAAGGTGTAAAATACCGCTTAAACGGGGTAGATTGGCAGTTGGGGCAGACGGGGCTTTCTAACGTAATTACCGCTAAAAGAACAGAAGTCTTGTTTGACAAAGGATATCTGTTGCTTTATATAGAAGATTGATGCTTTGTATTAAGACCGAAAAAACATATTGAAACCCTATCAAAACTCTACTATACTATAAGTATGAAAACATTCTTTTCCCTTATAAAATCCGGTTGTTTAACCGCCGCCTTGATATGCGGTGTCTTGTGTTGCGCTTTTGCCCCTGTTCAAGCGGCACAGTGGGGCCTTTTGAAACACTTAGAAGAAACTGTTTCTGATAGAGAATCCCCAGCAGATGAAGGCAAAGACCAATATCCGTTCTTTGCCATGTATAGATATTTAACCAATCAGCCTATTTCATACTCCATCCAAGTTGATTATGGAGAAGGAGTACAACCTGACGAAATCACCAAACAGATGCACACGAGCATCTTTGCTCAAGCCATAGAACGCAACTTTAATGAATGGCTCAACCAAACCAGTGACTATATTCTTAAACAAGGCAGAGCCAATGATTTTAAAGATATATTAAATATTTTTCGACACACTTCTTTAAAACTCAAACAAGTAAAAGAAGGGGAGGATATCCTTTTTCACTTTACCACTCATCAAGGAGGTGGTGTTTTTTACCCTCATCATGACTCAAAAAGGCTTATCAATATTCTCAATCCTTTTTATTTAGAAGAATCTGAACTTGAGTCCGGTAAAAATTATTCTTCACAGAATAATCCGGAATATATCAGTCGCCTCAATCCGCTACTACTACATGAAATAGGGCATTATTGGGGATTATCCGATCGCTACACAAACAACAATGGAATAAGTTCATCTTCTGTAGAATATTCCACCTCCTCAGATGCCGATTCTGATGCCGTTATGTCAAAAGATGGAGGCAAAGCGGGCAAGGTGACGCTCACCTGTGATGATGTAGACGGTTTTATCAATTTGATTGATTTTAATTTGGCTAAAATCAATGGTAATTATTCCAAACGTGCTAATGAGGGCTGGAAGGGATTTTGCGAAAATAGATACTATAAACAGGCTCGCCAAGTAAATAGGCCTGATCATTATAGAGGATTATCCGTATACTCTTTTCATGAAGACGGAAGGTTGAAATCGGAAAAAAGCGCTGCTGATCCCGGAACTTTTTTTAATCCGTTTGCTATGGAAGGTGTACTTAATTTACCTTTAAACGGAACTCAACAAATAGTACATCCTGAGAACAATTATTACGTATTATTTGATTTTAATCAACTGCCAGAAAAACATTCTTTTACAGTAGAGGTTGGGATAGCTGACCGTCGGCTTATTTTTCTGGAGGTTCAACATCAAGCAAATACGTGGTATATTACGAATCAAGGAGCGAATAGCCATGAGAAGGTATCCTTTTCCGGGTCCGATTGCTATTATCAGGTAGATCATTACGGATCAACTATAGACAATTATACGACTAAATTTCCGTATCCTTACACTCGGCAAGCGAGCCAGAACTCACATACAGCAATTTTTTACCAAAGAGGAACTTATTCTCATTTTAACGTAAGAAATAATTTTAACGAGCAACAAAAGGAAGAATATGTTTTTACCTCTGCAGATAACGGAGAATCTTTTTCCGTCATTAATGACAGAGAAGGAAGAAATTCTTTCTTAAATAACGATGACGTTAAAACTGATGTCGTTAAAATAAGAATTATTCATCACCTGAAGTTTCTCTCTGAGCGACAAGAAAAAAATGCCAAAGCCTGCTATTTCTTTGAAAAATTAAAAAAGGCCGGATTCTAGCAACAATTCTGATTATTCTGTACAAATTCAAACCCCCAGCCAAAAGCTGGGGGTTTTTAGGATAGCAAAAACAAATAATATTTATATGTCCGTTTCCGGAATGATAGGATCTTTCTGTGTATAAATACCCAAAGATCTGCAGATTTTTATCCCGGCTTCAGTATTGGAGTTGCACGCCAATGTACGTTTTCCGGCTTCAGTGGTGGCATAAGGATTCCAAATTTGATATTCTCCCCCAATTCTTTCTGCAATAATTCCACCGCATCCGGTTCCCGGAATATAAGCATTAACGGCCGCATTTAAATGATACCTGAAATATTTGCCGGTAATTAATGTATCAGATGTCTTTTCTCCCGGAATTGTCACCAGAATTTTTTTAAACGATTCCGGACATTTGTTCCTTTCTGCGGCAAAAGCATATACTGCGTCATTGGCCGTTTTAAGTATGTTCATGGCCTCCGTAGCGCGCGTTTTTTCAATACTACGCTGATAACCGGGCAAAGCAATCGTAGATAAAATCCCGACAATGACTACCACCATCAACAATTCCGTTAAGGTAAATCCTTTCTTCATAGCATGCTCCTTATTTTAAATCTAAAATTCGCTGGGCCGCTTTTTGCGTAAGCTCCGGCGTATTAAAAGCCGTCAAACGGAAATAGCCTTCCCCACTATGTCCAAAACCGGATCCGGGCGTACCGACAATCTGCAATTTTTCAAGCATAAAATCAAAAAATTGCCAAGAGTTCATTGATTGTGGAGTTTTCAGCCAAATGTAAGGGGCATTTTTTCCGCCAAACACTTCTAAACCGGTCTCTTTCAGTGCGCTATAAATCACCCGGGCATTGGACAAATACCCATCAATAATTTCACGGGTTTGGCGCAATCCTTCTGCGGAATATACCGCTTCGGCACCGCGTTGAATGATATACGGCACACCGTTGAATTTGGTGCTTTGACGGCGCATCCACAAAGCATTGGCTTTATGGCTTTGCCCCAAATTATCATAAATTTCTAATGCTTTAGGCACTACACAATAGGCACAGCGAGTACCGGTAAATCCGGCTGTTTTAGAGAACGAACGAAACTCTACTGCACATTTCTCCGCCCCTTCCACTTCAAAAATGCTATGAGGCACATTTTCTTCACGAATAAAGGCTTCGTAGGCGCTATCATATAAAATCACTGCCTTATGCTCTAAAGCCCAATTTACCCACTTTGTCAGTTCCTCGCGGCTCATGACAGAACCGGTAGGGTTGTTGGGAGAGCACAAATACACCAAATCAGCATGCTCTTTGGGCAACTGAGGTGAAAAATTATTTTCAGCCGTACAGGGCAAATAAATAATATTTTTAAATTGCCCGTTTTCAAAACTACCGCTGCGGCCTGCCATGACATTGGTATCTAAATACACCGGATACACCGGATCTTGCAAGGCTACGCGGCTGTCTGCAGAGAATAATTCTTGAAAATTAGCCACATCGCTTTTGGCACCGTCACTAATAAAAATTTCGTCTTCGGCAATATTTACACCATGAATCTGATAGTCATGTTGGGCAATGACTTTACGCAAAAAATCATACCCCTCATAGGGGCCGTATCCGCGAAAGGTTTCGGCATTTCCCATCTCATCACAGGCTTTTTTCATAGCCGCTACAACTGCCGGCACCAACGGTTGGCTCACATCTCCGATTCCTAAACTGATCACCTCTTTTTCAGGATGGTTGGCTATATAAGCACTGCGACGTTTGGCCACTTCAGCAAATAAATAACTACCCTGTAAATTTAAATAATTTTCATTCATTTTCGTCATAATCTTTCTTTAAATTCTCCTTCAAAAACTTTTTGCGCAGGCCCCGTCATACGCAAGTGCTTGCGGCCTGTCCAATCAATTTCCAACTCTCCTCCGTCCAAAATTACTCGTACCGTTTCTTCCGTTTGCCCTGTTAAGACCGCCGCCACTGCCGTAGCACAAGAGCCGGTGCCGCAGGCTTGTGTAATACCGGCACCGCGTTCCCACACACGCATACGCAAAGTACGATGGTCTATTTTTTGTACAAATTCCACATTGGTTTTCTTAGGAAAGCAGGCATGTTTTTCAATTACAGGCCCTACCTTCGCCACATCTACCAAAGCCATATCCGGCACAAAAATTACAAAATGAGGATTACCCATAGAAACAGCCGTACCGCACCATTCTTGTCCGGCAGCCGTTAACGGCACGTTTATTGCTTGTTGGGCGGGGTTTCCACTCATCGGTATTTCCCCCCTGGTCAATCGAGGCATTCCCATGTCCACCGATACAAGGCCCTTTTGCCAATCTTTTACTTCAGTAATAATAGGGCCGGCCAGTGTTTCCAGACACAAGGTATCGTTTTTCAAGAGGCCTTGTTCTTTCCAAAACAACGGGGCACAACGTGAGGCATTGCCGCACATTTCGGCTTCGCTCCCATCTGCATTAATCACCCTCATCTGAGCATCGGCCGTTGCAGAATCAGACATCAAAATCAAACCGTCTGCGCCAATGCCAAAGCGGCGATCACATAAAATTTGAGCCGCTTTAAAAACGTCATTTATTTTTTCTTTTTGGGCATTCACAAATACGAAATCATTGCCCAACCCTTGATATTTAATAAAGTGCATATTTGTATTTTATAAAAAGCAAACCTGTTTGTGCCAACTTTATCTAAGTCTTTTAATTAGGTAAAATAAAACTATGAGCATAGATACAACAAACCCTACTCCCAAACACGTGGCTATTATTATGGACGGAAACGGCCGTTGGGCCGCTATGCGTAATTTACCGCGCTCTGCCGGCCACAAAGAAGGTGCCCAATCCGTACGACGTATTATTGAAAGTGCGCCGGAGTTAGGCATTAAATTTATTACACTCTATGCTTTTTCTACAGAGAATTGGTCTCGTCCGAAAGAAGAAATTGATGCCTTAATGGATCTTTTGGAAAAAACCTTAGATGAATATCAAAAATCAGCCGAGAAGAAAAATTTACGCATTTGGGTCAGCGGAGAAAGAGAGCCTTTACCGGTTCGAATTTTGCAAAAAATAGATAAATTGGTTCAAAGCACTGCTCATCATACGGGGTTGACGGTAAATTTGGCGCTTAATTATGGCGCACAACAAGAAATCACCCATGCCGTTAACAAACTCTTGGCAGACGGAAAAAAACAAATCTCAATCCAAGATATTTCCGACCACCTTTATCAACCCCAACTTCCTGCTCCGGAGTTGATTATCCGCACGTCCGGTGAACAACGCTTATCTAATTTTTTATTATGGCAAGCTGCTTATAGTGAATTTTATTTTACTTCCGTTTTGTGGCCGGATTTTAACAAAGAACAACTGCAAAAAGCATTGCAAGAATATCAACGCCGACAGCGAAGATTCGGTGGCATTTAATTTACCCGTAAAAAAAGAGCCTGAAATCAGGCTCTTTTTTTAACTAACAATTATTTTCCTTGCTGTATTTTTTCTTTTTGCGGTTTAAATAATACATCTATAAAACTACGGCTATCTACTGTTCCACCTGCTTTTGCATAAGAAGAATAACTGGTAGGCGGACGCACGCGCGAAATGGCTTGTACGCGGCGCACCACATTGTTGCCGGTATCCAAGAAATAGAGCATATCTAACGGAGAAATGGCCATCGCTCCCGGATAAGCCAAAGATACGTCCCACGCGTTCATATTAGCCCCGTTATACCCTCTTTCCCCGTTTCCCACTACGGTTTCTGCCTCACCACGCCGCTCCTGCAGATTAATGTTAATGCGGCGGATTCGTTGGTTATCGGTATCGGCTACATACAATCGGCCTAAACGGTCTATGGCTAAGCCGGTGGGATCATTAAAGCAGATATCCCCCGTCCGCCCATAATTATTATCTCCGCAGTAGCCGGAACGGCCATTTCCTGCAAAGGTAAAAATGAGATTTTTGATACGATCTACAAACCTGATTTTATGGTTTTTGGTATCAGCAATATACAAATTGTCATACTTATCAAAAAGAATAGCGCTGGGTTTGTTGAGCAAAGCATTTCCCGCCAAGCCAAAGTCACCGTCATCACCGGCATATCCTTTACCCACTACCGTCGTTAAAATGCCGGTAGTACGGTCTATTTTACGAATGCGATGATTGCCGGTATCGGCGATAAAAATTTCCCCTTTACTGTTAATGGCTATACCGGTAGGTGCGTTCAAAGCGGTGCTTTTGGCTCGGGCGCCTTCCCCCTCATAGCCTTTGCTCCCGTTTCCGGCAATGGTATGCAAATAGCCTTTGGGCGTTAACATGCGGATACGGTGATTGCCGGTATCTGCAATATACAAATTGCCATGCTGATCCAAAGCCAAACCCGTCGGTCCACGCAGACCTGCCATATCAGCATTTCCGCCATCATTAAAAAATCCCCCTTTGCCCGTACCGGCAACCGTATAAATACGGCCCGTACGCGCTTCTATATAACGAATGCGATGATTTAAAGTATCGGCAATATAAATATTATTCCATCGGTCTATTACCATACCTAGCGGGCTGGCCAAACGTGCTTCAATAGCATCGCTGCTATCTCCGGAAAACCCGCGCTTTCCCGCAATACCGGCAATATTTTCAATTGCTCCCGGTCCCGTCAACTTCACTGCCGCCTGCATGGTTGCTGCACAAAGCAGCATAAAAAAAATCAAAGTGATTCTTTTCATAAAATCCTCCTTTTTTAATGTTAACAAAAAGAATTTTCTATGGCAACCTCGCCCATTGGCTTTCAATTTGTTAAAATAAGAGGGAAGTCTTTTATTTTATTCCCTACGTTTTAACGCAGGGCCAAACAAGAGGTATATGACATGATTATTCTGTTTCTCAACTGTGGCAGCTCGTCTGTCAAATACAGTGTTTATGATTGGGAGAAAAAACGCAGTTTAGCCGCCGGTGGCGTAGAACGCGTGGGTATTGCCGGTTCTTTTATCACGCATGAACGTCCGGGTCAAGCCGCCCATGAATTGCAACAAGACTGCAAAGACCACAAAGATGCTATTAATTTGGTCATCAGCACACTAACACATAAAGAACATGGTGTTATTGAAAATATTAATATGATTTCTGCCGTCGGCCATCGTATTGTACATGGCGGCAAATTTACCAAATCCGTAGAAGCAACGGACGAAGTGATCGCAGAACTTAAAAATATTTCTGATTTGGCCCCCCTGCATAATCCGGCCCACATTATGGGTATTGAAGCGGCTAAATCCATCTTGCCGAATGTCAAACACGTCTGTGTCATGGATACCGCTTTCCACCAAACGATGCCTGCCTTTGCGTATATGTACGCACTTCCGCGTGAATGGTACACCGATTACAGCATGCGCCGCTTTGGTGCGCACGGAACATCTGTGATGTATTGTTCTCGTCGCGCTGCCGTACTTTTGGGCAAAAATGTAGAAGACACCAGCACTATTGTTTGTCATATAGGCAATGGAGCCAGCTGTACGGCTATTAAAAACGGACAATGCTATGACACCAGCATGGGCTTAACCCCGCTGGAAGGTTTAATCATGGGGACGCGCAGCGGTGATATTGACCCCTCTATTTGTTTCCACATGATGAAAAAACTCAACATGGCTCCGGAAGAAATGTACCGCATTTTAAACCGTGAAAGCGGTGTAAAAGCCATTACCGGCGGTCGCTTTGCCGACAGACGCGACATTGAAATTAATGCGCAAAAAGGCGATGAATTATGCAAATTAGCTATCGCGATGGAAAGCTACCGTATTAAAAAATACATCGGCTCTTACATGGCCGCTTTAGGCAGAGTAGATGCTATTGTATTTACCGCAGGTGTAGGTGAAAGAGGCCCCGTCGTGCGCGGTAAGAGTGTGGAAGGATTGGAAAACTACGGTATCATTTTGGATCCACAGAAAAACCGCGAATCCGTCACCAAAAATGCGGAAACCTGTATTTCTGCCGCAGATTCTAAAGTAAAAATCTTTGTGGTTCCGACCGATGAAGAAATCGTAGGTGTGCAAGACATCGTGGCCATTCAAGCCGGCACCTATGATGTGTACACCAAGTTCCACTATATCTTCCAAGACCCTGAATATCGCAATGCCTTGCGCGATGAAGCGTTTGTAGAAGAAGTAAAGAAAAAACCCTTCCTCTTAAACGTAGCGGTCAATCTGCCGGAAGAATTGAAAAAATAGGTTTCCTAACAAAAAACACCCCGCTTAATGCGGGGTGTTTTTATTATCTATACATCACAGCTCTAAATTCTGCCGTCTTATTAATACCTTCAAACATCCACCCTTTCTTCTCTTGGTCATACAAAGCATCAAAATCACGAAAACCGCGCTTTAAAGCCTGCTCTAAATAGCGATATACTTGGCGGCGGTCTTTCTTTTGCAACCAATAGGTACCGGCCAAATTAATATAAGGCGTAGGCAAACTATCGTCCAATTCAATGGCTTTTTGAAAATCTTTTCTAGCCATATTATAATTTTTTTGTTTTAAATACACATAACCCCGATTATTGTAAGCAATCGGCCATTTGGGAGAAATTTCTATAGTTTTATTGTAGTCGGCTAAGGCTTTATCCAACTGCCCCATCTCCTCATACACGAGCCCGCGTCTATTATAAAAAATATCTTCCGGAGCCAACTCTAACAGACGGCTGTAATCTTGCGCTGCCGCTTCCGGCTCTCCCATATCTTTAAAAGCAGAGGCACGATAACGGTATGCCTGATCCCATTCGGGATGGCGGTTAATGGCTTTACTGTAAAAAGAAACGGCTTCATCCAGTCTGCCCTGATTATAGCGGATTCGGCCCAACCAAAAATAAATTTCCGCCCATTCTTCATACTTTTCTAATAGCGCGGTTAACTCCTCCTCCGCTTCATTGTATTTATAAATATGAAAATAAGCCTGCGCTAAAGCAAAAGATATTTCCGCAGTGGCTTTTTTGCGTTTTAAATACTTCTTGTAATCTTTGATGGAGGCAGCGTATTTTTGCAAATCAAAATGGACACGTGCCCTGTGCAAGTAAAAATCAGAATAATCTTTTTTCAGAGAGATGGCTTTTGTCAAATCAGCCAAAGCCAACGTATTTTTTTCCATATCCATATAGGCCAGTGCACGCGCATAATAACGAAACGGATCCTTAGGTGTAAGACTAATGGCTTTAGAATAATCGGAAATGGCTTTATTGTATCTTCCCATTTGACGGTAAACGTCCCCTCTGTGATGCCAGGCTGCGGCATATTTGGGAGATTTTTTAACGGCTTTGGTTAACAGGATCATTTTTTGAGAAAGGTCGGTCTGTTTTTTAGAACGGTTCACCAAAGAGGCAGCACTCTGTGCCGCAACCGAAACCGATAAACACAACGCACACACAAGTAAAATAATTTTTTTCATATTAATTAAAAAATAATCCATAAATTTAAAATTAACACCCATACGCCCAAAGCATATAAAATCCACAAAACTAGCACTGCCAACCAACGTAGGTTTAAAAACAAAGCCCCCACCAATGTGGCTCTGCTGGCAAATACGGTGGAAAATTGAACCGTATTGGTGGTTAAACGTGCCAAACGAGCCAAAAATACAGAGCGTGTCACAAAAGTAAGAGCTGAAATTAACACGAAAGCCGCCACCTTCGGAGCAGAATTTAAACGAAAATTCTTTAATGGAGCAATCACTTCCAAAACACTATTTTCCAGAATCACTTTTGCCTGTTGTTTGGGAAGGCCATCTTCCATATCATTTATTTTAGAGCGCACTTGCTCTTTGACAGAGGAGAACAATTCATATAAAAAATCTTCCACATGGGCTGCTGCGCTTTTTACTCCATATACTAAAGACAACAGCACCGCATAAGCAAAGGCCAGCGCGCCATACAAACTAAATGCTAAAAAGAATAAAAACCAAGAAAGTGGAGCCGGCAAAAAACCGATAAACTGCTGATACAAGGCATAAATTCCCACCAACGATAAACATAAAGCAAGGGCTAAGTAGGGCAGAAATATCGTCCGCAAAGAGGTTAACATTCCCCCCAATAACAACAAAAAAGCCGCCCGCAACTGCTGCGTTGCTGACGATAAAGCCCCTGCACTATTCTCCGCCACTGCGGAAAGTTTAATCCCCATGACAACAACCGCAACACCCGCCGCAAGGACCCATGTGTCCTTTTTTGGCAGTAGACGGCACATTGGAAGAAACTTTCACCACTTTGCCGGTTTTCGGATCGTACTTATACGTACCGGTATTATTTTCTTTCATATAGTTTATTATAGTAAAAACCTTGCTCAAAGTTTAAGCAAGATTTCAATAAAAAACCCCGAATTTCTTCGGGGTTTTTTTATTAAAAAGAAGTACAACTATCGCCCAACACCGAACCATCACAATCAACTACTCGCGTACAATGCTCAGTCGTCATCTCTTTATTAGTATTAACTCGAGTGTAGTATTGGTGCGAAGGACCGCTACATCCTATTGGACGGCCACCACTGCCGCCACCGCCGCTATTATAGGACGGACAGGTGAGTGGCATCCAACGGCAGGAAGTATTACATATCATACCAGCATCCTTGTTTTCCCAATGATATGTCGGTTCCGTTGAATTATTACCACTTTGGTATTTATTACTTAACCCATCAGAATCCCCAAAATTACTTCCCAGGACTTCATCTTCTGTTTCTTGCATTTTCGAATCTGCATCTGTCATTTCTTCATGGTCAAAGACTTTTACCCTACAAGTCGGGCCCCCTGAAGAACTTGTACTACCGGCTTTACATTGTGCGGTATCAGGCTCTACACAGTCCCCCACAGGAGTAGCCTTCCAAGAACCAGCCACGCACTCTACTTCATACTCTTGCTTTCCACACCACCCACACGAACCGGTAGTAGAAGGCTTACTACTTTCATCACATTCTTTTGTCTCATCTGGTTCGCAAGTACCTTCCCATACACCATAAATCCATTGACCCGTTTGGGTATCACAGGTGGCTGTACGCGTTAGCTTTCCTACACCCCACGAACATTCCTTTTCCGTTTCTAGTTTTGGACCACAGAAGGGCAAACAAGGTCCAGTCCATTCTCCATAAATCCACTGACCCGTTTGGGTATCACAGGTGGCAGTGCGCGTTTGAGTACCATTACCTTCAGGGCAAGATCTGCTAACTTCCAACAAATTCTCATCACATTCATAAGTGTCAGAAGGTGTTTCTTCTGAGGCACACTCATCTTTTGAGGAAATAGTTATCGTTTCGCAACGCGGGTAATCTTTGTTTAATTGTTCACAATATTCACCACGACAACACAAAGCCCCTTCTTTATAAGAAAGCATTTCTATACTATATTGATGAGAAGCGCTATTGGCTGCTATTCCACTGTCAGACAATTGATAGGTATAATTCTTGCCTTTGGCAGCAGAAGCTAATACAGATAGTTCTGCCGGATTGGTATGATATTTTTTTCCTATAGAACAACGTTTTTCCTGTTCCACACGAACTGAAGAAAGCATACTTTCTGCTTCGGTAGTTTTTCTAGTTTCTAACACGTGTTTCATTTTAGGAGTAGCAACAGCAGCCAGCACTCCTATTGTCAACACAACTATTAAAAGCTCTGTTAAGGTAAAAGCTTTTTTCATAAAACTCCTCCTTTTTTGGATACAACCTTTCTATCAGAAAAATTGTACCAAAAAAACACAAGAAGATACCTAAAAAATCTCATTTTTAATAAAATCCCCTCCTTAAAAAAATTTTAAAACCCAAAAAAACCCACCTTTTGAGGTGGGTTTGCATTAAGAAGTTTTGATTTTAACTACGTGCAGATCTCAAAATATTTTTAATTTCCTCATTATCGGCCATATCCAGCGCCGTTCGGTTCATATCAAAGGTATTGCGCACATGCACGTTGGCTCCGGCTTCGACCAATATTTTCACCACTTCCGTATGGCCGGCCTGACTGGCAAACATGAGTGCAGTCCAGCCATGTTTATTTCTGGCAGAAGCCACCGGCGGAAATCTATTTCGGTCTTCTGCATTTACATCGGCACCGGCTGCCAATAAGGCTTTCACTGCTTCTACATTTCCGTTTAAACTAGCAGCCATCAGCGCAGTCCAACGGTTTTTCTTTTTCGGCTCCACATCGGCTCCGCCTGCCAGCAAAGCCTTCACCGCTTCGGCGTGATTATTTTCAGAGGCCAAAATCAAGGCATATCCTCCCAACTCATTATACTCATTTACATCGGCTCCGGCCGCTAATAACACCTTGATCACTTCTGCGTGTCCGTTCTTAGAGGCATACATAAGCGCATTAAAATCATTTTCTTCTCTAAAATTTACCTTTGCACCTGCTTGAATCAAGAGTTTTACTGTTTCCAGATGCCCATTTGCAGCGGCTAATATCAACGCAGTAGTATTTCTTAAGGTTATTACATCTTTATCGGCCCCTTTCTCCAGTAGAAGTTTCACCACTTCGCTATGCCCATTCTCACTGGCCTTAGTAAGGGCCGTTTCCTGCGTATAAAACATCTTTTGATTTACATCTGCCCCTCTATCTATTAAAAGTTTCACGAGCGCAAGATTTCCGTTTGAAGCAGCAAACATCAAGGCCGTTTCCCCCCGATTCATTTGCGTATCTAACTTTACACCATTATCCAGCAACAATTGAGCCACTTCCGTTGATTTAGCAAACATCAACGGGCTTTGGCTATATCTATTAATCTGACTCAAAGAAGCACCGGAATCTTTGAGCAAAGTCAACATGGGGATATCATTATTTTTTACAGCAATGATAACAGCCGTTAGCCCCTTTTTATTTTCTTCATTTAAAAAAGCCCCCGCTTTAATCAGTCGTTTTGTAATATTTAAATTTCCCGTTTTTACCGCCAGCATAAGCAGGGTTGTTTCGTCTTCCCAAGACATAATATTTACTTTTTCGCCATTTTTCAAATGAGCCTTTACATCTTTTTCATTTTGCTGAACAACCGCTTCCCACAACGTAATATTGGGTACATAATTACTGCATCCAAACAACAAAATAGCAGGCACAAACATCAAACATATAATAAATTTTTTCATACTTGTTTTCTCCATATTAAACAAATCATGTCTTATTATAGCATTTAGCATATCTGCCCCGACAAGCACCAAAAAAACCGCCTTTTTGAGGCGGTTTTTTGAAGTACAAACTATTTTCTTTTACGAAGCACTTTTTTGAGTACTTTTTTGACTGTCGGCTTTTTAGCGGTCGCTTTTTTAACCGTTTTTTTCTGTATTGTTTTTTTACTCACCACTTTTTGAGCGGAGGCTTTTTTGACAGTTTTTTTAGCCGTAGATTTTTTAGCCGTTTTAGAGGAAGTTTTAGCGGATTTTGGCGCTTTATATCCTTCTAGGGCTAGAGGCAATACTTCGTCCATGTGTTTAACGGGAATTAATGTCAGTTCTTTGCGCACTTTTTCCGGAATTTCAGACACATCTTTTTCGTTCGTGTGCGGAAAAAGAATCGTTTTTACCCCTTCGCGATAAGCGGCAAGGAATTTTTCTTTAATTCCACCTACCGGAAGAACACGTCCTGTAATTGTCACTTCCCCTGTCATGGCCAAGTTTTTCTTGACAGGAATTGCCAACAACAAACTGACTAAGGCAGAAGTAATGGTAATACCGGCTGACGGTCCGTCCTTCGGTACGGCTCCTTCAGGGAAGTGGATATGAAAGTCCGTATGGTCAAAATCCACCTTTTTCCCGATACCACGACTACGAGCATACGTCAATGCAGCGCGAACGGATTCTTTCATCACATTGCCCAACATACCCGTTAAAATCAACCCGCCTTTACCCGGCAATTGCGTAGCTTCAATAGACAAGGTTTCCCCGCCCACACTGGTCCACGCTAAACCTGTAGCGATACCGATGCCATTTTCTTCGGTGGCAAAGTTAGAATATTTGGGCACACCAAGAAACTCATGCAAATTCTTAGCATCAATGCTTATTTTTTTACCGCCGTTTTCTACATATTTTTTGGCGGCTTTTCGGCAGAGTGTACCGATTTCTCTGTCCAAATTACGAACACCGGCCTCGCGTACATATTCACGCATCATCAAAGCCACTGCTTCTCTGGACACCTGCAAAGTACCTTCTTTCAACCCATGCAATTTCATCTGTTTGGGAATTAAATAATGATCCACAATTTCATGTTTCTCGTAATCGGTATAACCGGAGAAATCAATAATTTCCAAACGGTCACGCAAAGTATTGGGGATAGAACTTAAAGAGTTGGCCGTAGTGATAAACATCACCTTAGACACGTCATACGGCACATCTAAAAAGTGATCTACAAAGTCTTTATTTTGCTCGGGATCTAAAAGTTCCAAAAGAGCCGCTGCCGGATCACCGCGCCAATCTGAACCCATCTTGTCAATTTCATCTAATAAAAACACAGGGTTAGAACTTTTGGATTTGCTAATCCCTTGAATAATGCGTCCCGGCATAGAACCGATATAGGTTCTGCGGTGGCCGCGTATTTCGCTCTCGTCACGTACACCGCCTAAAGACATACGCACAAACTTACGTCCGATAGCACGCGCGATGGATTTGGCTAAAGAGGTCTTACCCACTCCCGGAGGCCCCACAAAACAGAGCACCGGACCGCGCAATCCCTCAGTCAATTTGCTAACGGCAATATATTCTAAAATGCGTTCTTTGGGCTTATCAAGGCCAAAGTGGTCCTCGTCCAACACTTTTTTGGCTTCTTTGATATCCAATACATCTTTGGTGGTGATATTCCATGGCATATTCACCAACCAATCCAAGAAAGTACGGGCCACCGTAGCCTCCGGAGAAAAAGGCTGCATTTTTTGTAAGCGGTCCACTTCTTTTTCAGCGGCCTCTTTGGCAGCAGCCGGCAAGCCGTTTTTCTTGATTTTTGCACGAATGCCGTCTAATTCTTTTTGAAAATCATCTTTTTGGCTCAGTTCTTTTTGAATGGCTTTCATTTGCTCATTGAGATAATATTCTTTTTGGTTTTTCTCAATCTGAGCACGTACTTTATTATGAATTTTTTCTTCTAATCCTAAAATTTCCACTTCGCTGGTAATCAATTTTAAGATTTTTTCTAAACGAGTCTTAATATTAGTGGTTTGCAAAATCTCTTGGCGTTGCTCTGTTTTAACCATCATATTAGAGGCGATGGTATCGGCCAATTTGGAAGGGTCCTCAATATTGCGCAAAAAAGACACGCCTTCCACGGCCATACGCTGAGATATGCGGGCATAGTTTTCAAACTCGTCCACCACTTTGCGCATAAGGGCCTGTACTACAGGGCTGTGGTCTTCTTGTTCTTCAATATACTGCACAGAGGCAAACCAGGTATTGGTAAGCGGATTTAAATCCAACTTTTCCACTTTTGCACGTACCAACCCCTGCAAAAACACCTTTACAGAGCCGTCCGGCATTTTTAATGATTGCGTAATTTCACTCAAAACACCAAATTGGTAAATATCATCTGTCTGCGGTTCGTCCACTTCGGCAGATTTTTGAGACAAGGCCAACACATATTTACCCGGTGATTCCAAAGCCAAATCAATGGCTATAATGGATTTTTGGCGATTAACGGATAAAGGTAAAGACATTCCCGGATACATCACCACGTCGCGGATAGCTACCGCCGGCACTACCTGCGGCAAGGAAAGCATTTTCTTTTTCGTTTCTTCCATACAAACCCCCCTATTTGGGAAAAGGATAAAAATTCTGTACCCCTGTTGCAAACGCATTTTTGGGCTATTTTAAAATAGTATAACAAATTCCTTTAAAACTAGCAAGTAATTTAAAAGACTGCTAGTTTTAATTTCATTTTGCTTTCCTGATTAAAAAATACCCCGCTTTCTTGAGCGGGGTATTTTTTGCTTAAAACAGGATCGATTAGTGCATCTTAGAAAACTTCGGATACAACACGTCTGTAAATTTATTAAACTCGGTTTCCCCTCCGCGTATTTTTAAATTGACAGAAAGGACATATACATCAGAAGTTAAAATATCACGCCAGTTGTCCGGAAACTTTACAAAATCCTTAAATGTCGTAATCAAAGGCAATCCGTTGCGGGTTTGCTCAAAAGTGCGCAAATTATCTTCCGTATAGTGCTCATGGTCTGGAAAGCGCCATACTTGCTTTAAATTCAGGCCAAGTCCTTTGAGGGTATTTTCAAAAGTTTCGGGGTGTCCCAGCGCACTAAAACAGGCCACATCTGCTTTGATATCCTTCAAATTCACTTTTTGCCCTTTGCACACGTCCATATAATATTCCGGCTCATGCACACTTTCCACAATTTCGGGCAAATCGTTATATTGGCGAATTACATCTTTAACTTCTTCCAATTCGCGCTCTGTCACTTGATCACAATGGGTAAGCACAAACAAAGAACCTCTTTGCAAAGCCGTCAACGGTTCGCGCAGGTTTCCCAACGGCAACAAGTGCCCTCCGCCAAAAGGGTTTTTGGCATCAATTAAAACAATATTACTGTCTCTTTTTAGGCGATGATGTTGTAAACCGTCGTCTAATAAAATAATTTGGCTTTTAAAACGACGCAAGGCCTCCGTAGCGGCTTTGGCGCGATCTTGACAGATAACAATGGGCACTTTATATTGGCTCAGAACGCGGCTCATCATATAAGGCTCATCACCCGCTTGGCGCCAATCAGCATCGGGGTTATCAAACAAAACGACAACTTCGTCTTTCTCTTTTTGTTGGCGTTTATATCCGCGTGAAACAATCGCCACGCGAATACCCTCTTTAGCCAGAGTTGTAGCGGCCAAAAGCACTGCCGTTGTTTTACCTGTTCCGCCGGCTGTAATATTACCGATGCAGACCACACGGGAATTAACAGTCTTAATGGTCTGCCAACCGTTTTCATAACTAATGCGGTCCAACCAAACGCCTACACCATAGAGTTTGCTGGCAGCCAGCAATACCAAGCGGCCGGCCCAATTTTTCTTCATTTTTTCACGCAAAGTAAGTGCGTCCATATGTAGCCTCTACAAAATAAATTTGATATATTTTAGCATTTTACGGGCCTACTTTTGAGTCCTCTTAAATTCAACGGGGAAAATAACAGAAAATTAGTATAATAAGGTATGAGATTTCAAAAATCCCCCACCTACTTTGCACAATATGTAGGATTACAGACGGTATGTTGTTTGTTGCGCTGCCTGCCTTACCGAGCCGCCATTTCTGTCGGACGGTTTGCCACAGGTCTAGCCAGCAAAGTGGCCCGCAAACGCTTTAAGCGAAATATCCGCGATATTTCTTTAGCTTTTCCCGACAAATCCCCTCAAGAAGTACGCAAAATCGCTTTTAAATCTTGGAAAAATATGGGGCAAATTTTGGCAGAAGTGATAAAATTAACCTCTTATTCTAAAGAAGAATTTAGAAAACACGTGGAAATACGCGGTTTGGAAATATTGAAAAAAAACCAAGCAGACAAAATCGGCGGTGTTATTCACATCGGCCATTTAACCAATTGGGAAGCCTTTGGTCTGGCAGTATCGGTAGAAGGATTGGATAAAGCCGTACTGGCGCAACGAATGGACAATCCGTACGTCGATGAAGAAACCAATCGCTTGCGCAATATTTTCGGCGGTACCACTTTTTACAGCAATCACGATGCTAACCCTTTCTTGGCTTGTGTTCGTTGGATTAAACGAGGAAAAATGATAGGTATTTTGACCGACCAAAATATTTTGTCTACTGATTTTTTTATGAAATTTTTAGGTCGTCCGGCAGCCATGTCTCCCATTACAGCATTGCTTTCCATTCGCCTGCAAGTGCCGGTATTGCCGGTAGTGGTAAACAGAGAAAACGGAAAAATCATTTGCACCGTGCAAGAACCGCTCTTACCGCCAACGGAATATAGCCCTGAAAATATCCGCCTGTTTATGCGCAAACTGACGGACATTTATGAAGATTGGATTCGCCAAAACCCTGAAAATTGGCTTTGGGCGCATAACCGCTGGAAAAGAGAAGCAGAAGCTGCCAAATGGCTATCGGAGAATCCGCAATGCATTCAATAAAAGCTATTTTCTTTGATCGTGACGGCACATTAATCCATGAAAAACCGGGCACTTATTTATGCGACCCAAACAAAGTACGCCTCTACGCGCCCGTCAAAAAATCTTTGCAACGCTTGGCTAAGGCTGGGTTTCATTTTTTTATCGTCTCCAATCAATCCGGTATCGGACGAGGATATTTTACCTCTCAAGAAGTCAACAAAGTCCACGTGCGCTTGCAAGAAATGCTTAGTCCTGTGGTGATAGAAGAAATTGTGTTCTGTCCGCACGCGCCTGAAGAAAAATGCAACTGTCGCAAACCGGCTACTGCTCTAGGTGAAAATTTAATTCAAAAATATAATATCAATCCCAAACGCTCTTTTATGGTGGGAGATAAAAAAGCAGATGTTCTTTTTGGTCAAACATTAGGCTTTCGCTCCGTACTAATGACTACGGCTAATGGCAAAACCCACTTGAAAAAATATCCTGATTTAAAGCCTGATTTTATAGCACAAGACATGGCGGCCGCCGCGCGCTATATATTGCAAGAGGACCAAGCCGATGACTAAATGCCAAGCTGTTCTTTTTTCCGTTGTTTTTCTATTGGCCGCTTGTCACGCGGCTAAATCTTCCCCCTCTGACTTAAACTCTTTACCTTTAGCTACCTCACCAACGCAAGAAACTGCGAATAAGGCAGAAAAAACGCAACCATCGGACGCAACTATTGCCGATATTGAGCCTAAAGATATTGAGTCTAAAAAAGAAGAAATGCCTCTTTTGGATAAACCCGTTGTTAGCCAAAAACAACCCTCTGTTGAAAAAGAACCGGCTATTATTCAAGAGCAAACATTTACTTTGCCCAACACTGTTGCTACAGACAGAGCCGTTTTTGAAGATGAAGAACTTATTGATTTTTCTGACCGCAGTTTACACCCCTACGCAGGCTTAGTGCCGGATGTCAATGCCCCTCAAAAAGCCCCTTGGGCCTATGAACAACTCAAATACGGTATTTATTATACTTTTGTCAAAGCAGGTACGGCTTATATCCGAAACAGAGGTTTAGTCAGCCTAAACGGTCGGCCGACCTATCTTATACAAACTACCGCATTTTCTGCTCCGGTCATTGATGCCGTATTTAAGGTAAGAGATATTAATCAATCTTGGTTGGATGCACAGGGGCTCTATTCCGTAGGGTACGGCCAAAGCGTAAGAGAGGGCCGTTATATCCGCGATGAATGGATTACTTTTGATTATGAAAATCATCAGTATATCGGCCAATCCAAGAAGAAAAGCCAACCCAAACAGATACAAGGCCCGTTGGACATAAAAGTATTGGATATGCTGACTTCTTTATATTATGTACGCAGTCAAGATTTAAAGGTAGGCAAAGATTTGGTGTTTGATATCGTTAACCGCAACAAACAATATCCGCTTCTTGTCAAAGTATTAAAAAAAGAAAAAGTAAAAACAAAAGCCGGTACCTTTAATACGATTGTAGTAGAGCCGCAAATACGCGGAGAAGGAATTTTTGTTTCTAAAGGAAAAAGTTTAAAAGTTTGGCTTACCGATGACAAATACAAAATGCCTGTTAAAATGACGGTGGAAGTGTTTATCGGCTCAGTGGCGGCCGAACTGTTGGAGTACAAAAGACAATCGCCTGAAAATATTTTATAATCTTAGATTATAAGAGGTATTTATGCAAAGCATATCCAGCAAAAGACTTAAAGAAATTTTACGTTCGTTTAAAAATAAAGAAATGATTGTGGTAGGCGATATTATGCTAGACCACTTCATCAAAGGCTCTGTCAGCCGTATTTCACCGGAAGCCCCTGTACCGGTGGTAGCCGTAAATAAAGAATTTTTTGTAGCAGGAGGAGCCGGAAACGTGGCCGTAAACTTGGCCGCCTTAGGTGCAAGACCGACATTAGTATCTGTCGTCGGTACGGATGCAGGCGGAGCACTGCTCAAAGATTTTCTGCAAAGCAAAAATGTAAATATCTCTGGTATTTGTGAAGATGAAGGCCGCCCCACCACACAAAAAATCCGCGTTATGGCAGAACAACAACAAATCGTTCGCTATGACAGAGAAAGCAAACACCCTGTTGCTCACGATGTGGCCGGCGAATGTATGAAAAGTTTTGAACAGGCCTTAAAAACGGCTAAAGGGGTTATTTTATCCGATTATGCCAAAGGCATGCTGACCGATAAAAACATTAAAGCACTGATTGAAGCCTGCCGGAAGAAAAAAATCCCCGTCTGTGTAGACCCCAAAATTGATAATTTCAAAAAATATAAAAATATTACCTGCATGACCCCCAACACTAAAGAAGCATGGGAAGGGGCGGGCTTATCCCCCAAATCTACAGAAGAAGCGATGGAAAATCTGGGTTGGAAAATTTTAAAAATGCTCAATGCAGATTCTATTTTAATTACCCGCAGTGCAGACGGTATGAGTTTGTTTGAAAAAGGAAAAAAGAAATCCATTACCGTTAAAGCCACTGCCAGAGAAGTTTTTGACGTGACGGGTGCGGGAGATACGGTCATTTCCGTATTTACCTTAGCCCTCGCTTGCGGAGCAAAACTGCATGAAGCCGCCGTCTTGGCCAATTATGCCGCCGGCATCGTGGTGGCCAAATCCGGCACTGCCACCGTCACCCCGCAAGAAATAGAAAAGGAGCTGCCATGAGCGATATTTTAATTGTTATTCCTGCCCGTTATGGGTCTACGCGTTTGCCTGCCAAAGCATTAAAACTTTTAGGCGGTAAACCGGTGGTACAGCACGTTTACGAAGCCTGCAAAAAAGCCGATGTAGGTGAGGTATTGATTGCTACGGAAAATCAAATCGTAGTAGATGCTGTAGCCCAATTCGGAGCCAAAGGTGTGCTGACCAGTGATGCTTGCCAAAGCGGCACCGACCGCGTGTATGAAGCCGCCAAAGGCCGCAGTGAAAAATTTATTATTAACGTACAAGGTGACGAGCCTTTTTTGAACCCGACGACGGTGCAAAAAATTGCTGAAATGTTGCAAAGTGACCCTTCTTGTGATATTGCCACCGCCGCCGCGCCGACTTTGGACGAAGAAAAAATCAATAATCCCAACTGTGTTAAAGCGGTCTTAAACAAAGAGGGCAAAGCATTGTATTTTTCTCGCTCTGCTATACCGTATAAACGGGAAATTACCGAAGAAAACAAAAACATTCCCTACTGGCAACATTGCGGCATTTACGGTTATCGCCGCGAAGCATTGGAACGCTTTGTCACTTTGCCGCCCAGTCCGTTGGAACAATTGGAAAAATTGGAACAATTGCGTGCTTTGGAAGACGGCCTGACCATTAAGTGTGTTGCCATCGATGCCGCCGGCCCGGCCATTGATACAGCCCAAGATTTGCAAGAAGCAGAAGAATATTTAAAAAAAATCTAAAGCGAAGAACTCCCGCTATGGCGGGAGTTCCCCTTTTTAGTACTCGTTTTTATTTTTAAGGAGAAATTATTATGTCAAAATTCATTATTATCACCGGCGGGGTGGTAAGTTCCTTAGGTAAAGGGATTTCCGGCGCCAGCATCGGTAAACTTTTACAATTACATGGTCTTAAGGTCAACATGATTAAATGTGACCCTTATATTAACGTTGATCCCGGCACCATGAGCCCTTATCAACATGGGGAAGTGTTTGTGACGGTGGACGGTGCAGAAGCAGATTTGGATTTGGGTTATTACGAACGCTTTTTAGATGTCAACATGACCAAGGCCAACACCAATACCGCTGGAAGTATTTATCAAACCGTTATTGACAAAGAACGTCGCGGTGAATATTTAGGCGCTACCGTACAAGTAATTCCTCATATTACCAATGAAATCAAAAAACGCTTTTGCGCTTTTGAAAAAGAATGTGATGTTTCTATTATTGAGATCGGCGGAACGGTGGGAGATATCGAGTCCTTGCCATTTCTGGAAGCGGCGCGCCAATTACGTTTGGAAAGAGGAGCCAAAAATGTTATCTGTATCCATGTCACATTGCTCCCTTATATCGCCGTAGCCCAAGAACTCAAGACTAAACCCAGCCAACACTCCGTCAATAAATTACGCGAAGTGGGGATTGAGCCCAGCATGCTCATTTGCCGCACAGAAAAACCCTTATCCGAAGGCATTAAGAATAAACTTTCCTTGTTCTGCAATGTTCCTGCACAGGCGGTAATTGAATGTGCCGACGCTAAATCCATTTATGAAGTACCTCGCAAATTCTACCATCAAAAAGTAGATGAACAAGTGCTGGATTTCTTGGGGATTACCCCCACCCAGCCAATTGATGAAAATTGGTTTAAATTCTTTGAAAAAGCCTTAAATCCTACCCAAAAAGTAAAAATTGCCATCGCCGGCAAATATTCAGAATTGCAAGACGCTTACAAATCCGTCAATGAAGCCTTACGCCATGCCGGTATGAACAATGATGCTAAAGTGGAAATTACCTATATCAATACTGAAAAAGATGATGTAGTCTCCAAACTCAAAGAAGCCGACGGTATTTTAATTCCCGGAGGATTTGGCACGCGTGGTATTGAAGGAAAAATTGAAACCGTACGTTATGCTCGTGAAAACAAAATACCGTTTTTGGGCATTTGCGTAGGCATGCAATGTGCCGTTATTGAAGCGGCCCGCAATTTATGCGGCCTTACTGATGCCAACTCTACCGAATTTGATGACCAAACCAATGACCCGGTGGTGGACCTGACCCCTCAACAACAAAACGTACAGTACAAAGGCGGCACCATGCGTCTGGGGCACTATACGGCCGATTTAGCCAAAGGCTCTTTGGCACATAAACTATATGGACAGGACCAAATTTTGGAACGTCATCGGCACCGCTATGAGTTTAACCCCAAATATGTGGCTCAATTGGAACAAGCAGGGTTGAAAGTATCCGGTTGGCACGAAGGAGTTTTGCCCGAAATCGTGGAACGTGAAGATCACCCGTACTTTATCGCAGGTCAATTTCACCCTGAATTCGGCTCTCGTCCGTTGCGCCCGCATCCGTTATTTGACGGACTGATTAAAGCAAGTTTAAAAAACAAAGAAAGTAAAAAATAGACAAATCAAAACCCCCGCTTTTGGCGGGGGTTTGAAATTTATTCATTCATACCAATCATTTGGCAGTAATCTATTTCCTCACTGCGGTTCTCACAATACATTTTTTTATCTTCTTGCATTTCTAAAGAGTAAATCCACTCGCCGTTTTTCACTCTTGCAGCATAGGCATATTCCTCTACCCAATACACCCAATCTTTCGTTGCAAAGCATCTTACACCTGCTACGCATTGTTCATTATCCTCAGATAAAAAGGGGGTAGGCGGAGAGAAGGTGGAACTATCATAAAAAAAGTCTGTGGTACAAATAGTTGGAGAAAATTCCAACCAACACAAATCCATAGCATCTGCCATAGATTTAAGCATTGTTTCGGCCTGCGGTGTTTTGGCTCTCTCCACAACCCTGTGATATTGCGGCAAGGCCACTCCTGCCAAAATACCTACTATTAGTACAACAACCAAAACTTCTATTAAAGTAAAACCCCTTTTCATCTTTTTATCTCCTATATTCGTTAACTACGACGTAGGCGGAGGGAAGAAACTTAAATGTGGCAAATTCCTTACCCGACAACAACAAAACCGAATAGGCCGTTTAAACCTTTTATATTTCAAAGGCAGACGGGTCAACCGGTATCCTGAACCACAACAAAGCCCCTTGCCCGATACCGGGACTTTGCACCCCAATCTCGCCGTTATGCGCATTAATAATCTCTTGCGCAATAGATAAACCTAAGCCCCAGCCCTGTTTCTTGGCAGAACGTTCATTATCGGCCTGATGGAATTTTTGAAAAATTTTACTTTGCTCGGCAGCCGCGACACCCGGCCCTTCATCAGCAATATAACACACCAACCAACCGTCTTGCAAGAAATAGCGCATCTCTATACGCCCCCCCTGCGGAGAAAACTTAATGGCATTTCCCAGCAAATTATTAAGCACTTGAGAAATGCGAAAGCGGTCTGCATATACCGTCACATCATGAGGATATTCATAACGCACCAAAAAGAGTCCTTTCTTTTGAGCATTGACCTGTTGTAAAGCATACACATCATTAATCAATTGGTTGAATGTAAAATGTTTAAAATCCATTTTAAACTTACCAGATTCAATCATGGAAATATCCATCAAATCGGCCATTAGTTGGTTCATATTATCGGTGGCTTTTAAAATATTGTTTAAAGCCAGCTGATCTTCATTGCCGCTGCCTTGAGGACCGTCCATCATAAGTACAGAGGTAAACCCTTGAATAGAAGTAAGCGGTTGGCGCAAATCATGCGCAACAATAGACATAAATTTAGAGCGGATTTCATTTAAACGGTTTAATTCTTGGTTGGAGAGTTGCAATTTTTCTACCATACTTTCCAGCATGTTTACTTTGCCTGAAAGTTGAATCTGCAAAGAGGCCATCTGCTGCTGATAATTATGCTCCGCCTTCATCACCACACGCTTCATCTTGTATGTAGCAAAACGACGCGTAATCCAATATGTCAGTATTACAAGCGGAATAGACAAAACCGCATAATAAATCAAATGATGCGAAATGAAAGAAATCATAATTTTACTGTACCTTTATACCCAATACTTTTTCTATTTCCTGACGGAAAAGGGCTCCCTCTCTCAAAATAGTGGGAACGGAAAGCAAGTCTAATACCGTTGATGCCAGCGGAGTACACTCCCCCCCTAACAAAACAATATCTGCATGCTGTTGTAAAAATTCTAATAATATTTTTTCTTTCGTAATAACGGGACATCCATGTTTATTGGCACTGGTAGAAGCCAATGGATTTTTCATTAAAGAAAGAATTTTTTGCAATTTTTCATGTGCCGGCACTCGCAAGCCAAGCCCTTTAAAACCACGCAACAAGGGCTTTGCTTTTTCATTGGCAGGCAATATCATCGTCAATCCGCCCGGCCAAAAGTTTTTGGCCAATTTTTCGGCCTCCTCAGACCAGCAGATCACCTCTTTTGCTTGGCTCACAGAACCAATTAAAATTTGTAAAGCGGCACCGGACGGACGCTCTTTCATGGCATAAATACGGCCGATAGATTCTTCACAAAAGGCATTAGTGCCGATACCATATACCGTATCAGTAGGAAATACGGCCACTGCACCGGCATCTATTTGTGCCGCTACAAAAGCCATTTCCTGTTCTGTCATTTCATTAATATGGTAAATCCGGCTCATCTTCTTGCTCTTGTTGGGTTTCAGGCCGCCCGATCACAATCACGAACTCGCCTTGCACTTTTTTGCGGCTTTGCAATTCTTGTACCACCTCAGAGGCACTGCCGCGCAACCATTCTTCATATACTTTAGAAATTTCTCGTGCTGCCACCACAGGCGTATTTTCACCTAAGGTTTTGGCTATCAGTTCCAACAGTTTTATCACCCTATACGGAGATTCATACACAATGACGGGATGTTGTTGGCTATAAGCGGAAGTTAAAAGTTTAGCCGCTTTACCCGCTTTTCTGGGTAAAAATCCTAAAAAGGTAAATGCTCCGCCTGTAAATCCGGCACCGGCTAAGGCACAAGCAGCCGCACTGGGACCCGGCAAAGAGGTAATGGGCAACTTTTCTTTAGCTGCTTCACGCACCAATTTCCAGCCGGGATCTGATATGCAAGGGGTGCCACAGTCAGACACTAAGGCACAGTTTTTACCGCCTCTTAACAAATCCAAACATCGACGTACGGAAAAATCATCATTTTCGTTATAGCGCACCGTCGGTTTGGAAATACCAAAATGCGTCAGTAATATATGCGTACGGCGCGTATCTTCGCACAGCACAAAATCCGCACTTTTTAAAGTTTCCAAAGCACGAAGGGTAATATCCTGCAAATTGCCTAAAGGGGTTGGAACGATAGATAACATAGAATTAGTATATAAAATTACGCGCGCGTAAGGGTGTATATAGTAAAAAGCCTCTCAAAAATGCTATGCTTTACTATATTAGAACAAAGCTAGAGGTGCCATATGCAAAATAAAGAAATTGCCATTTTAGCTGCGCGTTATGCAGATGATAAAAAGGCCGAAGACATTAAACTGATTGATTTGAAAGGATTATCTTCTTTGTGCGAATATGTATTAATTGCCACCGTCACGTCCAAACCGCACATGGAAGCAGTGGAAGATGAAATCAGCACCCAGCTTAAACAAATCGGTGTTTATAAATCCAACAGAGACGGTGGTGAGAGCATGACGTGGCGTGTGGCTGATTATGGCTCTTTTTTAGTGCATATCATGACCCAAGAAGCACGCGATTTTTATGCTTTGGATAAAATTTTTAGTTTTGGTACGGAAGTAGATTACAAAAAACCGAAAACCGTTAAGAAAGCTGCCAAAAAAACGGTTAAAAAAGCAACCGCTAAAAAAACAACCAAAACAACAGCTAAGAAAACCACTAAAAAAACCACTGCTAAAAAGGCCGTCAAAACTACCACCCAAAAAACTGTCAAAAAAACGACCACGAAAAAAACTACAAAAAAGGCGGCTAAATAAATATGTTTGCATACCTGAAAAAAGAAATTGAACTTAAGTTATCCAGCACCCCCGCTTTTGAAGGGGTAGAATTACCGAAAGTGGATTTTTCCCCCGCGCCGGAACATACCGGAGCCGATTTATCGTTAAATTGGGCCATGTCCGCTGCCAAAGTTTTGCGCAAAAACCCGATGGAAATTGCCAAACAAACAGCCGTTTTGCTCAGAGAAGTGAACGGTATTGCCGATGCTACAGCCGCCGCACCCGGATTTATTAATTTACAGTTGGAAGACAAATTACTCATCACTTCTGCTTTGGACCGTCGCATTAAAGAAAACACCTCCGTCGGTACCAATAAACATAAAATTTTAATTGAATTTGTCTCCGCCAACCCGACAGGCCCCTTGCACGTGGCTTCCGGACGCGGTGCCGCCTTAGGGGACAGTTTAGTCCGCATCCATCGCGCTTTGGGCCATAACTGCGACAGTGAATATTACGTCAATGATGCCGGCAACCAAGCACAACTCTTGGCCGAATCTTTAAAAGCCCGCATTCAAGGCAAAGAACCGCCGGAGAACGGATATCATGGGGAATATTTGGCAGAAATGGCGAAAGTAGCCCCGAAAGATTTGAAAGAAGAAGATTACGGACGTTGGGCAATGGAATATTTAATTAAAACCCAACAGGAAGATATGCAAGCCTTCCGCGTACAGTTTACGCGTTGGTTCCGCGAGTCCGAACTTCATAAAGAAGGTGCGGTAGAAAATGCTTTAAAAGCCTTAGAAGACAATGGCTACGCGTATAAAAAAGACGATGCCGTTTGGTTCGGCTCATCTAAAGATTCTGTAGCTAAAGACGATAAAGACCGCGTACTCGTACGCACCGACGGCAGACCCACCTATTTCTTGGCTGATATTGCCTATCATAAAAACAAATTTGATCGCGGTTATGACAACCTGGTAGATATTTGGGGTGCAGACCATCATGGCTATGTTCCTCGTATGAAAGCGGCGGTACATGCGTTGGGAAAAGAAGAAAAGGCTTTTACCCCCATCATTCACCAATTAATCCATTTGCTTGATAACGGAGAGCAGGTCAAAATGTCTAAACGCGCCGGTAAATTTATTACTCTGCGCGAACTGACCAACGAAGTAGGGGCTGATGCTTGTCGCTTCTTCTTTGCCAGCCGCACTCCGAATGCTCAAATGACATTTGACATTGAGTTAGCCAAAAAACAATCTAATGAGAACCCTGTATTTTACGTGCAATATGTACATGCACGCATTCACTCCATTTTTGCCGCTGCGGCAGAAAAGGGTATTGAAACCGGTGATGTGTTGACTCCGTTGTCCCCTCAGGAGAGAGCCTTACTCTTAAAACTGATTTGGTTCAAACCTGTTCTTCAAAACTGCTTAAACGATTTGAGCCCGCATCATTTAACCACGTATTTAATGGAATTGGCAGGCCTGTTCCACTCGTTCTATGACCATTGCCGCGTTTTAGACGAGCAAAACCTGCCTCTTACGCGCTCGCGCCTGCTCATTTGCCAACGGGTAGCCGAACGCATTAAAAAAGGCTTGGAATTTTTAGGCGTCAGTGCACCTGAAAAAATGTAAAAATGATTTGGTGTATTGATTAGTTGTATTTATAGAAAATCTCTTTGCGGTTGCTTACTCAAAGAGATTTTCTGTCTAAATAAGGAGAATATATGAAAAAAACCATTTTATTGCTAGGCTTCTTTTTCCCCTGTTTTTTACCGGCCCAAGACCTGCAAAAAGCCGAAGAATTTTATCAAAATAATAATTTCGCCCAATCTCTGTCTTTATACCAGCAGGCCATTCCCTCGCTTTCTTCTACTGCACTTTATCAGGCACAGCTTCGCGTCATTGCCAGCCAATACATGTTGGGGCAATATCTCAATGCGGCGCAAAGTGCATTTTCCTTTCCTTTGCCGGAAAACAATCTTTGGAAAGCGCGTTTTTTACTTTACCGCATCCAAACGGCCCAACGCGTAAAAAATCAATACCGCGCCATTCTGCCTGACACGTCAGAAGATAATGCCTCTTTGGCTCAATTAAGCCAAGCGCAATGGAATGAAAAAATAACGAAAACTTTTGAACAGTTGTGGGATTTGAAATCTACCCTGCTCAATGCCCCCATTGAAAAAGAAACTTTTATCTTAAACATTCAAGATACTGATACCACCGCCATTGCCACTTTGTTTGATTTTGTGGTTCTGACTTGGAGTGATTTCCTGTTAAACCAACCCACACAGGAACCTTTGCCGGCCGATATTGTTTTGCAAGAATCGGCAGCAGAGCCGACTCTGTTAAAAGAAAATACCACCAAAGTACTTTCCTTATATCAACAAGCCTCTCTTTTAGCAGGCAAAAATCGCAACAATGCCCGTATCATCTGGCAGGCCAAACGGTTGGTTCTCCCCTTTAATTATTCTTATCTTTTTGACTTCAAAGACGAAAAAGCCCAACGTTTACAAACGGCCTCTTTGCTGGAAGACTTGGCCGGACATAAAAAGGAAAAAACCTCTTGGTGGAATAAATGCAAAGAATTTCTGCAAAGCAAACCCGTCTATGGGCAGGCCTATGCCGCCCATGAAGCGGCCCAATTATATCAGCAGGCTCAATCCTTTCAACAGGCCCTAGAACTGTGCCGGTGGAGTCAAGAAAATTTGGGAGATAATTATTATTCTTCTTATGCGTGTGCAGAGTTGGTGAATGATATCACCAAACCCGTTTTAAATTTGGATTTTGTTCCTTTTTCGCAAAATCCGTCTGATATTACGGTTTCTTTTACTGCCAGAAATATAGACGCTGTTTACGCTCGTATTTACCGCACCGACGAGGCAGAACTTCAGCAATTAAACGGCAAAAATTCTTATCCTCCTTGGAATTATCTAAAGGATACAAATCAAAAGTTAATTCAATCTTTTGTCCAAAAAACTCCTTTTAAAACGCATATTGAAAAAATAAGTTATCCTTATCCTTACGCTTTCAAAGAGAGCAAAATGACACTTCCTTCTTTACAAGAGAGCGGATTCTATGTGGTGTTGGTAAGCCACAACCCGGATTTTAATAGCAAACAAGCACCGATTGAAGCCTTTGTTCTCAATCAAACAGACTTGGCTTTATTTGCCAGCGGGGCTATTGATGCTCCCGTCAGCAATGCCTGGAATCTGGCCGATTTCTCTGCCGATACCTTCCGCTTGTACACCTTAAACCTTAAAACGGGAGAACCTGTTGCTGATGCCAAAATCACCTATTTTTTACAAAATAAAAATAATCTCCATCAGGCAACAAGCAATGAAAATGGTTTGCTGACGGTTAAACAAACTATTTCTCCTCAAAAATCCTCTCATTTCCAAATTGCACCCAAAGCCCAAAAAGACGGAAACACCGCCTTTTTATCCGGTTGGTTTAATTTTTATTATCGCCCTGCGCAGCCATATAAATTTTATACAGAGACAGATTTGGCCCTTTATCGTCCGGGTCAAAAAGTGCAACTCGCTGTATATGGATTTAAAAATACCGCACGCGGATTTCAAACATTAGACAAAGATTCCGCCGTTCAAATCATTGTTCGTGACCCTAATTATCAAGAGGTCTATAAAGAACAATTATCCACCAACGATTTTGGTACGGCGCAGACTTCTTTTACATTACCGGAAACGGGACTTTTGGGAAATTATCACGTCAATACGTCCTTTAAAATTAAAAACAAGGAATATTCTTCTATCCACTCTTTTAAAGTAGAAGAATATAAACGCCCGGAGTATGAAGTAAATCTTCATAAGCAGGCAAAAATAGAATTTGGCAAAAAAGCAGAAATCACCGGTCATGCTCAATATTATTTTGGCACGCCGTTGCAAGATGCCATTGTTTCTTACAAAGTGACCCAACGCTCCTTTCAGCCGCGCTTTTGTTGGTGGTGCAGCCCTGCTGTTTCTTCAGAGAAACAAATTGCTCAGGGAGAAACGAAAACCGATGAAAAAGGTGATTTTATATTCTCCTTTTTAGCTCCGCAACAACAAAAAACGCCCACCTCTTTTTTAGTGGAGTTATCTGTCAGAGACGCTTCGGGCAGAACGATAGACACAACTCATACGTACTATACCAGCGAAAAGCCTTTCTTTTTTGCCGTCAAGTTTAAAAAAGGTTTCTACGATGCCCAAACCCCCACCGTACTGGCTGATATTGCTTTAACGGATATCAGCGAATCTGCCGTTAAAGGAAAAGTGCTCGTAGAAATATACGAATTAGAAAACACCTTGCCTGAATTGTCACAAGATAACACTAACTCCAACAATTCTTTACAGGCTTGGTACGGCAAAAATAAAGAAGTAAGAAAAGTAAAATCTCAAACTATTTCTTTACAGGAAAACTATGCTCCCATACACATTCCGGCCTTACCTGAAGGAATTTACAAACTTAAATTACAGCACAAACAAGCCGACACTCAAGAACTAATCTTCTTGGTAGCACAACAACACAGTCAGCTTGCATTACCGGAAGTGGCTATCGTACAAGAAGACAGTTATTCCCCCAACACGCAAGCCCGTATATTAATCGGCGCACAAAAATTAAAAGGCAAAAAACGGGTGGAAATCACGCAAGGCAATTTCCTTCTTTCGCGCCAAATGATAGATTCCGGCGTCAGTGTGTATCATTTGCCCATAGCGGCCGATTGTTTGGCCGGAGATTTACATTTACAATGGTTCGGTGCTAGTGATTACAAACTCTATGGCCAAAGAACAGTTATCCCCGTTTATCCGAAGGAAAAAGAACTTTCCTTATCCATAGAAGTACCGGACCGTGTAAAACCGGCTGAAAAAAATGCTTGGAAAATATCCGTTAAAAATGCCGCCGGCAAACCGGTATCGGCGCAGGTTTCCGCCAAAGTGTACGACAAATCCTTAGATTACTATGCCAAAAACAGTTCCGTCAATTTGAGCGGTTTGTGGAAAGAAATTTTAAGCGGATCTTTAGCCTTTGCAGAAAGCGCATACTCGGTTTATCCGCGCACATTAGATCGTGTAGAAACGCAAGATAGGAAGTATCAGCCTTATCCGCAAATGCCTAGCATTAATTTAAATTCTATGGCTCTGCATTACGGAATTACCAAAATGCGTACTCTTAACACGTTAGCCGCCCCAAAAGCTGCTTTTGCACGCGGGGCAGATATGGCCGTAGCAGAAGAAGCTGCCGTACAAGAAACTGCCCTTGCCAAACAGGCTGATAGCGCCCAAACAAGTGCTGCATCTTCCCCTGAGCAGAGTGCCCCTCGCACAGATTTTTCAGAAACGGCTTACTTTAATGCCATGCTCTCAGCCCCTCAAGGAACGGCCAAAATGCAGTTTACCATGCCACAAAGTTTGACCGCGTGGAACATCTTGGCTTTGGCCTTTACCAAAAAAGATGACTATGGCACTTTTACAGCACAAACCATTACGAAAAAAGATGTAATGGTCCGTCTGTCTCTGCCTCGTTTTTGGAGAGAAAAAGATAAGAGCCAACTTGTCGTACAAATTACCAACACTACCGCTAAAAAAAGAGAGGGAGTGCTAAGCCTAGACTTGCGCTTAGACGGGCAAGAAGTCTCCTCCTCTTTTGGCATTAAGTCACAAAGCCAAAAAGTCAGTATCCCTGCCAATGAAACGCTCTCTTTGCATTGGCCTGTCGATATCCCGCAAGGGGTAGGAGTGCTGACGGCCACCGCCTCTTTGCAAGCAGGTCAAGACAGTGATGCAGAGCAACGTCAAATCCCCATTTTACCGGCGGTAGAACGCTTGGCAGAAAGTACAACGGTCGCTTTAGAAAATGGCACTGCTTCTTTATCTTTGCAAAACTTGCTGGTGTCTGATGATACGCGCAAAGTGTCCACCGTTAATCTACGCATTGATCCGGGCCTTTTGCTCAGCGTTTTTAATGCTATGCCTCAGTTGCTCAAGCCCTATCACCAAGATATCATGAGTTTAACCGATAGGTACGTTCCTTTATCAGTGGTGCATGGGCTTTACCAGAAATACCCCCTGCTTGAGCAAGCCGTAGCCAAACTGCCCAAGCGAAATACGGCCACTCCGGCCTGGCATGACAATCAAGATCCGGCCCGTTTGATGCTCTTGGAAGAAAGCCCTTGGCTGCGTCAGGCGCAGGGCGGAGCGGATAAAGCGCAATTTCTGACAGATTTATTCAATGCAAAAATGGTTGAAAAAACACGTCAGGAAACGGAAAAAGAATTGAGCAAATATCAAACTTCTTCCGGCGGATACAGTTGGTTAGCAGGCGGAAATGCCAGCCAATACCTTACCATGAATGTCCTGTCCGGCTTTGCGCAAGTTTTGCGTTATGGAGGGAAAATCCCCCAGAAAAGCGCTCAAAAAGCATTGGCCTGGTTGGCCCCGCGCATTGAAGAAGATTTGCAGAAAAATCCCCCCTCTTTTCATGGGGTGGCCCATGCATTGTATGCGGCCTATGTCTATACCGCATTTCCGCAAGAGTGGAAGGAAGTTTCCTCCGCACCTGTACGCAAATGGTTAGATTATGCAGACAAGCATAGCGCTTTTATGACTCCTCTGGGGCAAACGTATGCGGCGGCAGCCTATTTCCGCTTGCAAGAGGATACCAAAGCGCAAAATTATATGGGTCTGGTGCTTTCCACCATGAAAACCGACCCTGTGACGGGTGCTTATTTTGCGCCGGAAGCGCAAAGTTGGCTATGGTACAACGATACCATTGCTACGCAAGCGGTCACCTTGCGCACTTTATTAGAACTCCGTCCCGAAGCCACCGAGCAAGCCAGTGCTATGGTTAAGTGGTTGTTGTTTAACCGCAAAGCCCAAGCATGGAACTCCACTACACAAACGGCAGAAGCCATCTATGCTTTGCTGGAATATATGACCAGAAACGGCATTTTGGACGACCCTGCCGAATATACCATCACATGGGGTGACGAACACAAAAAAATTGCTTTTGAACCGTTTGATTGGACGGAACAACTGGTTTGGACACAGCAAGCCTCTGACGTAAACCCTCAGTATTATTCCGCACAAGTGACCAAACGCGCCGGTTTAACGGGCTTTGCCACCTTAGATGCTATATACACAACGCAAAAAGCCTTACCTTCGCCAAAAGGGGTGCTGAATGTATCGCGCAGATATTTACTCAAATATACGGAAAACGGAATAGAAAAAGTGCGTGAAATTTTGCCCGAAGAAGAAATACCCGTCGGGGCGGAAATAGAGGTACGTTTGACTTTACAAACCGCCTCTGCCTTTGACTTTGTAGTATTAACAGACCCCAAACCGGCCGGTTTTGAAAATACCGAATTATTAAGCGGTTGGAGTTGGGACATCTTGCCCACGTACCGCGAGTATAGAGATGCCTCCACCCACTTCTTTTTAGACCGCGTACCGGCGGGTGAATATAGTTTCTCCTACACATTGCGTCCCACTCTGCAGGGAGAATATCACATCTTGCCCGCACAAGTACAGTCTATGTACGCACCGGAATTTTCCGCCCATACAGACGGTGACAAAATCTACATTAAATAAAGATAAAAAAACCCGAGTTCTTTACAGAACTCGGGTTTTTAAATACAGATATTTTATTCTACATAACAATTATTGGAAGCAGTAGTTCCCACACCGGAAGTACACCCCGATCCGCCAATCGACATTCCCAATCTTTTACATAGACTAACATCTTCTGATAAACAATGTCTCTTTCCATTTACTAAACTCTATACCGGATATGTAAGTCCACCGGAAGCAGTTCGTCGGAAAGCCACTGAACCGGCATCGGAACCCGAGATATCAATTAGATAACAATTCAATCAGCGTAAAACCGCCGACATTTTTAAATGTTTTTTTTATAAATTTTTATCCTCTTTCATTTTATTTTCACTACCCTTAATTTCTAACAAAAAAGAACCTTTCAACTCTTTTTCTCTTACAATACTTTAAAGTGGGTGTGGGCAATCTCCTCAGCACAAACCACTTGCACCTCAAATTCCCCCTCTTTTAAAGCAAACCAAACTTCCGTACCATTTTCCGCTAAAGGTTGTCCATTAATTTTCCACTCACAAGAAGCAGCCGTTTTAGAAACCTGCAAAAGTATTTGTTGTGCTTGCGGCGGTAAAGAGGGGTCATAGTTAAAAATATCATTCTCCGCAGGAAAAACAAAGTGCAACGGGGTTTGTGCCGGCTCATGTTCAGCCCTGCAATATGTTTTTGGCTGTGTACCCTGTACAAAAAGTTCTTCTTTCACATGCCTACATTCGGGCCCTGCCAGCAAAGCGGTTTCTTGGCAAACAAGCGCAGAAATTACATCATAAGGACGCGCAAATTCACCGCCGGGATACTTGGTTTGAGCGTAGGACAAAACATCACGCAAAACAGGTGCCGCGCCCGAAATACCGGACACTTTTTGCATGGAAGCGGCATCAAAATTTCCCACCCATACGGCTACGGTAATACGCGGTGTGTATCCAATGGCAAAATTGTCTTTATAATCCTTACTGGTACCCGTTTTTGAAGCAGCAGCAAAAGGAAAATTCAACGGGGAATTAAGGCCAAAAGCATCGGCGCGGGCGGCATTGTCTGCCAATATATCGGTAAGAATATAGCTGATCGTTTCCGGCAAGACTCGTTTAACGGTTGTCGGTTGGCTTATCAACGGATTTTGGGCAAAGACCACCGGCCGCAAAATACCTCCGCGTGCTAACGTAGCATAGGCGTTGGCCAACTCCAACAAAGTCACTTCTCCGCCGCCTAAAGCCAACCCAAGCCCATAAAAATCTGCCGGTTTTGATAAAGAATGAAATCCAAACTCGTGCAAAAACTCCAAAACCGCTCCCGCCCCCAGCGGTTCGGCCGCTTTGATAACGGGTACATTGTAAGAATTGGCAAGCGCTTTACGCACAGTGACCGCACCATGAAAGCGTTCATCATAATTGCGCGGACGATATCCCCCATCAAAAAAGGTATCCTCGTCTTTCAAAAGGCTGGCCGCTGTCAGCCCATGTTGCATAGCAAGTCCGTATACAAAGGGTTTCAATGCAGAGCCCGGTTGGCGCATGGCACTCACACCGTCCACTTGCCCTTGATTTTTAGTATCAAAAAAATCAGCCGACCCTACATAAGCCAGCACCTCACCGCTTGTATTGTCTAACACCACCACTGCGCCATTAGTGACGTGGTTGTCTTTTAATAAAGTCAAATGGTTGCGCAGAGAGTTTTCAGCATAGAGTTGTAAGTCTTTGTCTAAGGTGCTTTCTACTGTGCCGGAAGGGGCGTCTTTTAAAAGACGGCGGACAAAATGCGGCGCCTGAAAAGGCCTGTCCCCGCGCTCAACACCCAAAGGCTCTGCCAAAGCCATTTCATATAAAGAAGAAGATATGGCTCCCACCTGTTTCATGGCTTGCAAAACTTTGTTTCTTTTCTCTAAAGCCCCTTGAGGATTTTGAAGTGGATTTAAGCGAGTAGGGGCCTGTATCAATCCCACCAATAATGCTGCTTGCGCCAAAGAAACTTCTTTGGCAGGCACTGCAAAATAATATAACGAAGCCGCTTGTACCCCTTGCGTTAAATTTCCCAATGATACAGAATTAAGGTACTGTTCTAAAATTTCTTCTTTGCTATGTTGATAGTCCCAATATAAAGCCAAAAAAGCCTCTTTTAGTTTTCCGCCCATATTTTTTTTTGTGGAATATTGCATACGCACTACTTGTTGCGTAATGGTAGACGCACCCGAAATCACCCTGCCTGCTTTGATATTTTGCCACAAGGCGCGCAAAATGGCTTTAGGATCTATTCCATAATGACGGTAAAAACGTCGATCTTCCACCGCTACTGACGCCTGCAAAAGCCACACTGACATTCTGTCCAATGAAACCCATTGCTGGTAGGTCTGTTGCGGCGTTAAAGAGCTGCGCAAAGCAGTACCATAACGGTCTGTGACGGTGACTGAGGGCCGGCCCATTGAAGAAGAACCAAAAGCCTGCCCCAAAGAGACCGTTGATGAGATTAATAAAAAACCCAATACCGTTAAGAAAAATCTTCTTCCTTTCATGGTTTTTGTATTTCTAGGGTTCCCGTTTTATTTCTTCCAAAAACCGAAGGATCATACATTTGGCTGGCCCACAAACTTGGATAAGCAAATCTGCCGGCCGTTCGGGCCTGCACCCAATAACTATACTCATGTTCTCCGGCGGGCAGGTAATCGGCAAAGGCAACAAAACGGTCATCATATTTTTCATTTCTGGCAAAATAATTTGGCTTTACGGATTTTTCAGCTGCGGGGACTGCTTGAGTGGCTAACTCTGTTTGCACAATTTCAAAACCGGCCGGAATGAAATCTTCCAACACAACAAATGAACGTGAAACGGCAGACTCTACATTAAGCACTACTTTGTAGCGTTGGCCTTCTTGTAATTGCTGGACGGGGGTCCCCTGCAAGTCCACTATTTTCCGGCTCACGGCAAACCCTGCGTTTAAAGATTTATCGTAAGACTTGGGGGTATAAACTTGAGAGAGGGAGTAATACAATGTCCCTGTGCCGGATTTATTCATTTTCACACGTACTTCATCTGTCCCCTGATAAACCGATTGCATGGGCCACTGCGCCTCTTGGCTTTGGTTATCGCGGCCTTTAAAGGTCTTTTTCAGCACTTCTTTTTCATCAAAAGAAACCGTTGCCTTAAAATTCACCGAACCATTTTCTTTTAAACTATAGTAGGTATATAAGGCCGAAAATGCCGCCGCGTTAGAATGCGTATTTTGCCAGTGTCCTTGATGATTTAATTGCTCAAGCAACCAACGGACTGCCTGATAAGGCTGGGGCAAATAATCCCCCGTCTTTAACAAAGCCTGCAAACAAAGAGCCGTCACTTTTTCATCATTAATCGGCAACCAGGTTTGCTCCTGTTTTTCTGCAAAGTGTAAGGTCTGAGCACCGTAAACAGCATGGTTTAAAAGACCTTGCGCCAGCTCGTCTTGCACCTGTTTGGATTGGTTTAACAAAGGCGCACTTTGCAACAAATAGGCTTGAGCCGATACGGAGAGAGCATTTCTTTGGCTATAGAGATTATTAAACTGTCCCGTCATTTTTTCTCCGTACAAGGACAACACATACACCGCATAAGCACGCACTGTTTTGTCAGCAGAGGCGGAATAATCAAAAGCATAGTTCCTATCATCTGAGAAAACCCCCTTCAACCAAGATAAGGCCTTCTTGACGGAACTGTCCGGCAAGCCGTATCCGGCCTTTTGTGCCCAGTATGCAACTTCTAACGCATACGCAGTGACATACGGGTCTGCCGTAAAAGAGGGCCAATAAGCATACCCCCCCGAAGATGCCTGATATTGGGGCATTTGGTCCAAACTCTCCTGTACGGTTTTACGATAGGATTCATCTTGCACAAGAGAGAAATCTTTCAACAATTCCTCCCCCTGTATTAAAGGCCATATTTTAGACATTCGCTGCTCTAAACAATCATAGGGATAATTAAGCAAATACAACAGCCCTCCGCGTAAATTTAACAAGGCCGTCGATGCCAAAGATAACTCCACTAAAGACGGGGCATCTTTATTAATAGATGAGGGCTTGCCCAAAAGTTGTTCTTCCTCTTTGTCAGTAGCACTATACAAAGCCAATGTTTGTGGCTTTTCCACTTCTACAATGGCAATCTTTTTCTCCACTGCGTCTTGATAAAGGGCAGATTCCGCCCGAAAAGACACCTTTGCTTCTTCCTTTTTGGTGGCTTTGCAAGGCCAAGAAATTTCTGCGCTTTTTCCTTTTTCTAAAGAAAGAGAATGTACTTTCTCCGTCAGGGCAAGGCCCCCTTGCGCATGTGCCCACACTTTTAAAGAAGCTAAATCTTCTGAGTAGTTATGCACGATGGCCGAACAATTAAATGTATCTGTTTCTCTGGCAAAACGCGGCAATTTAGGGGTAATCATTAAAGGTTTTGAAACGGTAAAGTCTTGCTGTGTGGCGCCGAATTCCGCCACCGTAGCCGCTACCGCCATTACCCGAAAAGTAGTTAAATTATCCGGCAAAGTAAATTTAATATGGCCTCTGCCTTTGGAATCGGTGCGAAGTTGACCATTGAAGTAGGGCGTAAACTCAAAGTGACTGCGCAAGTCTGTCCCGTCAAATTTGGAAGATGCAGCACCGCCCCCACCGCGATTTTCCCCTTTTTCGCCAAAATTACGCTGACCGATTAAGAAAACTCTGTTATCAGCCGTCAACACAGACAGGGCTTGCATACCATAAAAATCATCTAACAAATTCGGCGTTTTGTATTGCGTCAAGGCCAAAATACCTTCGTCCACCACCATCAATGTAATATCTGCCGATACCGGTTTATCCGAACGCGAAGTTTCTATCTTTACATTTACTTCTTCTCCGGGTTGATAGTCAGGTTTATCCAATGAAACTCTCGTTTGAATTTCCCGCTCTTTTTGAGAAAGTGTTAAATTGACGTAGCCTGTTTTTCCTTGTGGCTTAGCCAAATCTAAGCCTTGCTCATCAAATTTAGGCTCTGCCGCGCGACCTTTGATTAAAGTGACCCCTACAAAAACATTGGGCAGATAATTTGACTTCATGGGAACGGATATATAATCAGCTCCGGCCGATATGGGCACCGTCCATGCATCTAACACGCCTTCTCTTTCCACCGTCACCAAGGCTAGGGCATTTTCGTAAGGGCTTTGTACCAAAATACGGGCTGTATCCGTAGTGTCATATTGGGTTTTATCTTGCTTTAAAACCAAAATATCATCATCATTTTGTTTCCAATAGGCTTTCCCTTTTCCGTATACGATAAATTCAAAACCGCCCAGCACCTTTCTTCCGCTTTCATCGACACTTTGCAAAACTACCTGATAAACACCGGCTTCTTCGGGTGTGAAAGAAAAGTCATACCCTTGCCGCTTTACAGAAAAAGACTGCGTGTGAATTTCTTTTACACGACGTTGCGTAATCCACTCCAGCCTACCAAATAAACCATTTTTTCTAACGCTTAAATATTCTTCCTTCTGTATTTTAGCCGTCACTTTAGCAGCCTCTATCGCCTCTGCTTCCAAAGAGACCGCCTGAATATGCGCTTGGGCTGTTTCGCCCAATTCTATTTGGGAAGAAGCCATCTTGCTGCCCAGATAAAAAGAGGCCGGATTTACAAAAACCGATTGCCGCGCAAACAATTGCTGACCGGACATATCTTGCACGCTGACTTGCGCATGAACGCGCTGAGGCCAGGCAATTTTTGGCAAAGGCACTGAAAAGTTAATTTTCCCCTTTTCATCTAAAGTGGCAGAAGATTGTACCAATAAATTATTACTTTCCGGCAAATCTTCCGTTAAGAAATAGGGCATAAATTCATAGTCTTCAAACTTGTCAGCAGAAAAGAAAGAACGCGTTTTTCGTACGCTCCAATTTACTTTTCCCTCTGATACCGGCGCACCGAATAAATAATCAGCCGATACGGAAAATTCGGCCGTTTCACCGCCGATATATTGATCTTTTAGCGCACTTACGGAAATGGCAAAATCTGCTTGCTCTACGGCTTCTACACGTACGGAGACATAACCGTCGCTTTGGCCGCCAATCTCCTCAAAATAGATTTGCCAAAGACCCGTAGGGGCATTTTTAGGCAAGTCAAAACGTGCAGAAAAACTGCCACTGTTTTCTTGGTAAAAAACCTCTTGTTCATAGGCATTGTCGCCACGTGAGTTGAATATTTTAAGGGTTCCCTTTTTTTGCTGAGGCAAGGTCCATTTTCCGTTCTTTTTATGACGAGAAATACCCTTTATATAGATTGTTTCTTCAGGGCGATAAATACCTCTGTCTGTAAACAATACCGTTTTAGCGGTGTTTTGCATAGGCTGATAATCATAATTAATTTGAAAGCGCCACGGCTCTAAACCACTATTCCAACTGCTGGCCAGTACCGCATCACCGCCACTGCTGGTGACAAAAGCATACAAAGTGGGGTTGGACCATTGATTTTTGCTGCGGGCTTTAAGCGCAGCAGTGCCCGGTGCCCAAGCCAAACCGTTGGCATCGGTACTTCCTTTCCATAAGGTAGTATTGGTATCGTCTTTTAACTCTATGCTATGACCGCCTTTGGGCTCACCGCTTTGCAAAGAAGTGACCCAAATCAAGGTATTTTCGGCAGAAGATTTTAAAGTAATGCCCAAATCGGTAATATTATCGGTAGCATTAACCCAACAATACCCCTCTTTTCTATGACGGGAAGGTACTTTGACCTGTGAAAAAATAATACTGTTTTGACCGGTGGGATTGAATTTCTTTAGATCCAAATAGGTTTTTTGTGTTTTGTCTTCTCTGATGTGGAAGGGATAGGCTGCGTTATATTGCAAATCGGCTTGTTTGATTTCTGCCTCACCGCAATAAGGAATATTTTTTTGTAAAAAGGGAATAAAGTTGGATTTATTGAAACGTGCAGCACGCACATCTAATTGTTTGGCATTAAGCACATCAATCGGATGTTTGGGCGGGAAATAACTTTCCAACACACCGTTTCCCCCCTGAAAATCAACTGCAGGACAATAGCCGCTATTTTCAAAATTTAATGTTTGTTCTTTCCCTAATGTCTGTCCGTAAATATCAGGCAACTGCTTATCTATGACTATCGTCAGAGGTTGTTGGGGAGTCATATTTACAAAAGAAAGTGGCATTGCAAAATAGCCACCGCCGGGGATATCCCCATTATATTGACGACCTAAAGTTTGTTTTTCTTGTTCGGTTAATGTACGCAAAGCACCTTGTGGCGAAACCCGAATGTGTTTTAGTAAATCTTCCAATCTCACCGGAGAAGAAAATTGAATTTGAGCCTCATAGGGCAAACACCCTTGAGAAACGATGGATTTAATAACTAAGGCAGGGTATGTAAAGAAATGAGAAACAAAAGGATCTTTCAGGCCCAAATCTCCCTGTTTGGCACGTAAGGAAGAATTTATCGTTAAAGTAATTTGAGTCCCAACAGGTAATGATTTTTGTGGTTTAATAACAAATAAATTCTCTTCTTTTACCCAAGAGAATTGTTCTTTATGTTCTTCTTTCGTAATACTTCGTACGGCAAAAGGCACCTGCACCGTTTGTTCTTGACGTACTATTTTTTCTTGTAGAAAACGCTCTTTTAATTGTTCCCACCAGGTTAATGGTTTTAGGGTTTGATAACTCAGTGTAAGCGATGCGGGCACACTGGCCAAATCGACCGCTTGGGAAAGGCGAACAAAAATAAGAGGATTTAAGTCTATCCATTGTTCTTGATCGGCAGGCAAAACCCCTTCTACGGTTAAACGAGGGGTAGTGAAAGTAAAGCAATAATCTTGCGCCAGCCCTTGCCCAGATACCGCAGATTGAAATCCAGCAGCTAAAACAACGTTATACTCCGTTGATAGCGGCCAGTTGTCTTCCGGCTCAAATTGCAATGTTTGCGTACCCACGTAGCGGCAGCTCCCTTTAACGGAAGGAGTAATCTTAATAGGGCACTGATCCTCGGCAAAAGCATTTTGCTCGCTCAGCGCAACCACCGGCTGATTAAAGGTAATACTGATAGGCAAACGCCCCTGCGCGCTTTCTTCCCCTTTGGGAGATGCTGCCACCACTTTTAAAGGCTCGGCCGTCCAAGCACTTGCCGTAAAAATAAAAAAAGACAACAACACAGATAAAAGACATTTATAAATTTTCATAGTTTCCTCTGGTTTAGATAGATATCTTTATTTTATCTTTTTCTCTGCCAAAGAAACGAAACAAAAAAATATTACATAAAAAAGCCCCGCCGTTTGGCGAGGCTTTGCAGCAAACTTAACAAATTAGAATTTCACTAAGATACCCAACTGACCTTTGGTATTATCTCTACCTTCGTCAGCTTTGGTTTCCGTACCAAATTTGGCATAGCCGACACCGGCAAACAAGTCCACATATTCATTGTGAGCATATTTGGCAGTCAAGTCAGCTTCCCACGTGGCGGCATGGTGACCATAGCGATCTTGGAAGGCAAAACCGTCTAAAGCAAAAGTCCATTTACCGGTATTGAAATCCACACCGATGTTGTATAAGCGAATTTCTTGTGCCAATACATCTTCGAAGTCACCTACGAGCAAGCCGGGAGTATAGTTGCCAAAACCCAAGAATTCATTGCTATATACAAAAGCGGCGCGCGGGGTGAAGGCATCTAAGTTCAAAGCAGCATCGGCTTTGAGGAAATAACCGGTACCTTGTTCTTCTTTCACTAAGCGTTCACCGCCAAAGTTGCGGGCATATTCTGCCGCCAAAGTGAAGGCTTCGGGAGCGAAGGTCAATTTAGTACCATAGAAACCGCTGTTTTGGTGTTCAGCAGCCTTTTCTGCGCTGGTTTCTTCATCGTAGTATTTCAAGTTTTGGAAGTTATAACCATATACTTGCCATTGCAAGTTGTCTGCCAAGTTTAATTTAAAGTCGGCACCGTATACTTCCCCTTCAAAACCATTCGTCAACGGGGTTTCAGTGCCCAACATTTTACCGGCCAACATGGTAAAAGATTTATAATCATCGGCATAGTTAAATTTTACAGCATCTAAGGCAGCCCAGTGATCATTGGTTTCGGCATTGTAATGGCCGGGACCAAAGTACATAACGGCACTGTCTTCATCGCCATAGAATTGGCGACCGATGGTCAGTTCAAAACAGTCAAACAAATTGGAAAGTACGATGTTAGCTTCAGCCAAGTCTACATTATCCCAATAATGTTGAACGTTGGAACCTTTCACGCCGTCAGTAGAAGAACCCCAACTATTGGCATAGCCAAATAACAAATTGGCTCTTACATCTTCCACTAAGTCAAAAGAAGCACCGGCCAACACACGTAAATTGGTACCGGAGTTATATTCTAAACGATGGTCTCTGACATCAGAGCCGATCACTTGTACCTCACCTTTGAGGTCTACATTCTTCAGCACATCTGCGCTTACCGGATAACCCATAGTGAGCACTAACAGTAAGCCAAGTAGTTTCTTCATGCAGTACTTCCTCCTTAGTTTGTATTTAACCTACCCTACCCCCCTATTTTAAACCAAAATATTTTTTTTTGGCAAGTCCTTTTTTAGAAACAGATTGACAAGCCTTAAAAATACTGATATCCTATTACCCATTTATTTTTAGTTAAGCAAAAGTTAAATAAAAAATCTTGAAATCCCCTCTTAAAAGCAATATACTTTAAGTATCTTAATCGCTTGGAGTGTTTATGAAAAAAGGTTTTACTTTGGTTGAATTATTAGCTGTAGTACTGATTATCGGACTTTTGGCAGGAGTGGCCGTCCCTAAATATACCCGTTCTGTACGCCGCGCTGAAATGATTGAAGGACTTACCAACGGAAAAACAATTTTTGATTCTGTTATCCGCTACAAGGCCGTTAACAGTGTTCTTCCCTCTTTTGACCAAATAGATGTGGGATTTATCGGCGTAGAAGAAGATACTGAAGGAAATGTTTTTATTGACGGAAATGTTTTTACCGATGTAAACTTTACTTATGTAATTCAACCGGAAGAACCGGCACACTTAAAAATACAAAACAACAAAGATGATTATTATCTGCAAATGTTCTTTCCCGTAGTCACCGAACAAGGCGTTTCCGCCCCCATATATTGTTGTCCGGCTGATAATTGGGTATGTAAGAATGCTTCCACAATTAAGAGTCCGGAGGAGACTTGCACAGAAATAAGATAAGATCTCTTACAAAAACCCCGCTATTAAGCGGGGTTTTTATTTCCTTTTTCTTTTAAAAAACTTATGTTTTCCATGCTTTTTAGCACTCGCGTAAAAATGTTTTGTAGGTAGGGTTGATGTAGGATTATTGTTCTTTTTCCCTCCTACGCGCACCACATTAAATCCACTTTTTTGAGCCGAATTTTCCACTTTTAATTGGATAGATTCTTGTGGTAGAGTAGGTTTAGGTTTAGGCTGAACAGTCGGTTTCTTGGCAGGCTCTTTGGCGCGAATGGGCAAGGCCGAGTCTGTAGGCTTTTCTACAAAAGCAGCATTTTCCTTTCTCTTACGGCGCACCTGCTCCGGCACAAATTTAGGCGCCGGCAAGTTTTGAGTGGTTTTGGTTAATTCTGTCACTTTACCCAAGCGGCATACGCGGCAAATTTCGGTCCATTTTTCCACATCTTCCGTCACAAAAGAGAGCGCCGTTCCTACACTGCCGGCTCGGCCGGTACGGCCGATACGGTGGATATAATCTTCGGCACATTGTGGTAAATCATAATTAATGACACAACCGATATCCGCCACGTCTATTCCGCGCGCGGCCACATCTGTAGCCACCAACACAGGCACCATGCCTTCTCGGAAACCTTCCATTACTTGACGGCGGCGGTTTTGGCGTAAATCTCCGTGCAAGGCCCCTACTTTACAACCATATTGCTTCAGTTGTTTGGCCAAACGGTCTGCCCCATGTTTACTTTTTACAAATACAAGCACCGAGCCTTTGCGCAATTTGAGTTCATGCACCAACTGTGGCAATTTCTCACGCGTGCTTAAACGTACCATTTGCTGCACCACTAAATCTACAGGGCGTGTCACAGAGCCTATTTGTACGCGCACAGGGTCTTTTAAAAATCCTTGAGATAAAGCCTCAATTTCTTTAGGAAACGTAGCAGAAAAGAGTAAAGTTTGATGCTCGCTTACGATGGCAGACCCAATTTTTTGCACGTCGGGCATAAAACCCATATCCAGCATACGGTCAGCCTCGTCTAACACAAAAAAACCAATATTTTTCAGACTCAGACTTTTACGACCGATATGGTCTATAATACGGCCCGGCGTACCGATAATCACGCGTGGATGACGGCGCAAATCGGCATACTGTTTATGGATATTATCTCCGCCGATAATCAAAGCACAGGGCATCTGTTTTTTATCTTCCAGCAAAGATTGCATTGCCTCTTGGGTCTGTTGGGCCAGCTCCCTTGTAGGAGATAAAATAAGGGCCGCCTTATCGGTCTGCTCGGTTAAATAAACTAATAACGGCAATAAAAAGGCAAAAGTTTTGCCCGTTCCTGTTTGCGCAGTGGCCAAAATATCACGCCCTTTTAAAGCAGGAGGAAGTGCTGATTGTTGCACTTGAGTAGGCTCTGTAATGCACAAACGCGTTAATGCTGCCTGCAACCACGCAGGAAGTTGCCGAAAGGCACTCATGCGCCCTCCTTGTCGGACATAATTTCTTCGCATTGTTCATTAAGCAAAATCCAACGTTCTTCCAAATCCGAAATTTGATCTCCCAACAAAGCCAACTCTATGCTATTATCTGCATCATAGCGCACTAAAAGTGCATTTTCCAACTCTTGTTTACGGTGGTTTAATTTCTCTAATTTTTTGTCAATTTCTCTAATTTCTTTTTTCAAAGGAGCCAGCTCCGCCCGGCGTTGAGCCGCATTGCGGCGCCGCGCACCGGCAGCGCTTTCTTTATCATTGTGTTTAAGTAAGCTGGCTTTATAATCTTGCAAATCTCCGCGATAAATCTGACAAGTACCGCCCTTGACCAACCATAATGTATCACAGGCCATTTCTATCACATGCAAATCATGCGTAATGAGCACCACCGCACCTTCATAGGCATTGAGCGCTTCTAAAAGGGCTTGACGGGAAAGAATATCCAAATGGTTGGTCGGCTCGTCTAAAATGAGTAAATTGGGGGCATCTTTGGTAATCAAAGCCAAAAGCAGGCGGGATTTTTCTCCCCCTGAAAGTTTCCCAATTAAGGTATCTGATTTGCTTTTATTTAAACCAAAAGCGCCCAACTGTGCACGAATTTGAGTTTCGCTGGCATTGGGCATCAACTGTGAAAGTTGCTCATACGGGGTTTTTTCTACGTCTAATTCTTCCGTCTGATGTTGAGAAAAATAAGCGATTTTAATCTTTTTGGCAATGGTCATGCGCCCATTCATCAACAATAACCGATGCGATAATATTTTAGCCAACGTAGACTTACCGTTTCCATTGGCACCCAACAAGGCAATACGATCATCTGGCTCTATGCGCAGAGTTAAATTTTGCAAAACGGGTTTTTCGTCATATCCGGCCACGCCGTCTTCTATAGTAATCAATGCCTGCGTTAAAGCAGACGGAGAAGGAAATTGAAAATGTACCTCAGGGTCTTTAATCACAGCCGGAGGCTCGCCCATTTTTTCAATCATCTTAATACGGCTTTGGGCCTGTTTGGCTTTCGTGGCTTTATAACGGAAGCGATCTACAAAAGACTGCAAATGCGCCACCACACGCTCATGCTTGGCTGCGGCTAAGCGGGCACCCTCTTGTTCAGCTTCGCGCGTTCGTTCGTAGCTGTCATAATTTCCGTTATACATGCGCAGCTGGCCGTCCGCCTCCACATGCACGATTTTATCACACAAGCGGTTTAAAATATGTCTGTCATGACTGATAAGCAAAACGGTTTTATCCGTCTTGGCCAAATAGTTTTCCAGCCAAGTGGCCGTTTCTAAATCCAAGTGGTTGGTCGGTTCGTCTAAAAGCAAACAATTACTTGGGGCGTATAAAGTGGCCGCCAAATTGGCACGCACTTGCCAACCGCCGGAAAACTCCTTTAAGGGGCGTTCAAAATCACTATTTTCAAACCCCAAACCGCTTAAAATAGCGCTGGCACGAGCTTTGGCAGCATGTGCACCTAAAAAGTCTAAACGGTCGTAAATTTCAGCCAATTTTTCGCCGGACAAATCTTTGGTCAGTTCCCGTTCCAAACGGGTAATTTCCGTATGTGCTTCCAATACAAATTCAAGTAATTTTTTAGAAGGGTCTTTGATTTCTTGTGCCACAGAAGCAATTTGGGTTCCGCGTGAAATTTCTATTTTTCCCCCGTCGGGAAACAAATCCCCCGTAATGAGTTTAAAGAGTGTGGACTTACCGCACCCATTCAAACCGACCACCCCCACCTTTAAGCCGTCCGGCAGGAGCAAGTTGGCATCTTCAAACAAGGTGCGCAATCCAAAATGAAAAGATAAATCTTTAATCTCAATCATATTTATATTATATGAAATTCCCCCCTCTGCTCGCCGTAAAGGTTGGTTTTTTAGGCGAGGCTTAGGCGAAAGCAGAAGCAAATGTAAATTTGATAAAATATGAACATGCAACATCCTTTTATCTCCCTAGATTTTGGTAGCGGGCAAATTTCCGCCGTGCTGACTGTATATGACGAACAAACGCTCTCTTGCCGCGTTCGCCATGCTTTGCGCGAGCCTTGCCCGTCCGTTAACGGATGCTATATCTTGGATTTTGATAAAACAGTACGTTGTTTGAACAAAATATTCTCTCAGTTTCAGGAATATATAGATTTTGCACCCACCGTTTCTGTAGGGTTAAGAGGAGACTTTTTAAGTTTTCGCCGTTCCGCCGGATTTAAACCTATTGAAAACCAAGACCAAATCATCACATCCAAAGACGTGCAGGAAGTGTTGGATAATTCTATTCCCATTAATTTAAGTGAAATATTGGAAGTGGTAGATTTATTCGCCCAATCTTATACGGTTGACGGAAATGCCGGTGTACAGAACCCTGTTGGATTATTCGCCAATTGTTTAGATGCGGAAACTTTTTTATCTTTAGGCCTTAAAACTCATTTAAATAATTTAAACCGCGTGTTGGCAGCCGCCGGTTGTGAAGATTTTGAAGCTGTCCCTACCATTTTAGCCTTAGCGCATCAGTTGCTTAAACCGGAAGAAAAAAAAGGTTCTTTGTTGCTATTAGACATTGGCGCACAAAATAGTTCTGCCTTGCTTTATCACAAGGGAATTATAGAGGCCGCATGGGAAATCCCGCAAGGGGCTGATATTGTGGCACAAGAAGTATCCGAAGTATTACAAAACGAACTCAGCCAAGCCAAAGCCATTTTAAAAGATTATACCTATGGCGATGATGACGTCATGGACGATTTGTTGGATGAAGCAGCCACCAAAATGTTGCTAACCTTACGCAAGACATTGATTTTAGAGCCACGCTATGCAAAATATGCTCCCTCTGTAGTGGTATTAACGGGTGGCGGTGTGGGCATACATGTAAAAAATGCCGCCCAAAAAGCACTCGGCATTCGGCGCGCCAGATTGGCCAATTTTGAGCATTTGATTGCAGACGGAGAAGAAATGTTGGCTGCGCAATATACGTCTGCGTTGGCTTTGGCACGTCATTCTCAACAACATGGCGGACGCAAATTATCCTCCCCCAAAGAAAAGGTCAGCGGCTTATTAGACCGCATGCTTTCCAAACTTGGGTTAAACTCTTTCTTTTTCTAAATTATTTTTTTATACTTCTAACAAATTCAGCAACTGAAAAACACAGGGTAAAACATAAAGTTTTACCCTGTGTATCATTTTCCAATTCCGGCAAAAGCCCTTTTTATTTATCCAATGCTTCTAACATCGCGGGAATTACTTCATACAAATCTCCTTCCACCGCGTAATGCGCCATCTTCATAATAGGGGCTTCGGGGTCTTTGTTAATAGCCACCAACACATCTGCCCCACTGCAGCCGGCCATGTGCTGGATTTGGCCTGAAATACCGCAAGCAATATAAAGTTTGGGCTTAACCGTTCTTCCCGTAAGACCGATTTGACGGCGATATTCAATCCACCCACTATCCACCGGCGGTCTGGTAGCAGCCACCGCACCGCCTAAACGTACGGCCAATTTGTTTAACAATTCAAATCCTTCCGCTTTACCCAAACCGCGTCCACCGGCCACGATGACTTCGGCTTCAGAAAGGTCCAATCCTTCGCCTTCACTTTTAATAAACTTTAAAAATTTGGCCAAAGAAGTGTATTTTTGAGCATCAAAAGCAAACTCAACCAACTCTGCTGTTTTCCCTTCCGTTTTGGCAGCTTTGGGATAAGACATCGGACGCAAAGAACACATTTCCGGCCGAGTACGCGTACAGGTAATGGTGGCCATGAGGTTTCCGCCAAAAGTAGGGCGCGTGGCATGCATTTGTCCGTCTTCTTTATTAATCACTACTTCGGTGGCATCAGCCGTTAAACCGGTACCGGCAAAAATAGCCGTTTTGGCAGATAAAGAACGGCCTAAATTGGTGGCAGGAAGCAAAAATTTATTAGGCTTATAGGCCGAAATCATGGCACTTAATGTTTTGGCCCATACGTCATCTATGTAATTTTCCAACGCAGGACTATCGCACACATACACTGTATCTGCACCATGCTCAAACAAATCTTGAGCAAATTTTTTGACATCTTTGCCCAACAAAACGGCACACAGTTTTTCTCCCAAATCAGTGGCCAAATTTTTCCCTGCCGTTAACAGTTCATAAGCAGTCGGGCTTATTTTACCTTGCGAAACTTCTGCCAAAATCCATACATTTTTCCATTCGTTCATAAATAAACCCTCTTAAATATATTTGTTTTCCTTGAGTAAGGCTACCAATTTGGCCGCTTTTTCTTTGGCATTAGTTCCCTCTATCACAAGGGCATTGGTGCAGCGTGTCGGAGAGAAAGACTTTACCACACGGGTCGGGCAATTTTTCACCCCTAATTTATTTTTATCGGCAGCAATATCATCGGCCGTCCATTTCACCACTTCGGCACGTTTGGCAGCTATGCGCCCTTTGATGCTGCGCACACGAGGATTACTGATTTCCTTCACCACACTGATCACACAGGGAAAAGGCAACTCTATCACGTCGGTACCGGCTTCGGTTAGACGTTCTACCGTCAGCCCTTTTTCTCCTACAGAAATGACCTTTTTGACAAAGGCAACATTAGGCCAATGCAACCATGCAGATATTTGAGGGCCGATATGCCCCGTATCACTATCGTTGGTTTGCTTTCCACAAATAATGACATCTATTTTTTCAATTTGGTCAATCTTTTCAGCACCCTTTGCTAGTGCATAACTGGTGGACCAAGTATCCGAGCCGGCAAAGGCCATATCGGAAAGTTGGTACACTTTATCGGCACCGCGCGCAATACTGTCGCGCAACACATTTTCCGCCGCCGCAGGCCCCATAGTAATCACAGACACTGTGCCGCCCATTTGTTCCTTCAGCACCACTGCTTCTTCTAAGGCATATTCATCAAACGGATTTATAGCACTTTCGGCACCGGAGCGAATCAAACAACCGGTGACGGGGTCAATTTTTACATTGTCAGATTTGGGGGTTTGTTTCACACAAGCCAAAATATGCATATTACTCTCCTTTAGCGGCATATTCTTTAATCAAAGCCGCTATAATTTCATTTTTCTGAATATGCACCGTACCCTCATAAATTTGGGTAATTTTAGCATCGCGCATATATTTTTCTAACGGGAAATCACGCATATAAGCCACCCCACCGCACAGGGTGACACACTCATCAGCTACTTCCATTGCCGTATTGGCACAAAAGAGTTTGGCCATAGCACTGTATTTGGTCCAGCGCACCCCTTTTATTTTTTTCAATTCATCATGTACGGTGGTACCGTTTTGCAAAGCGGCTTTCACCGCCGGCAAAAATTCCTCGTCCATACGATGCGTCAAATTGTACACCATCGCCCGGCCGGCTTCGGTCTTTGCGGCCAGTTCAGCCACCTTGTGGGCTAAGGCTTGAAAAGTGATAATCGGCTGCCCGAATTGTTTGCGGGTGCGCAGATAAGGCACCGTTTCGTCCAATGCCCCTTGTGCAATACCTACCGCTTGGGCTGCCACTCCCGGACGGGAATAGTCTAAGGTTTCCTGTACATACAAAAGTCCACGCCCTTCAGAACCCAACAGGTTTTCTTTAGGGACACGTACATTTTCAAAAATAAGTTCATAGGTCGGATTGGTACGGATGCCCATCTTTTCTTCTTTTTTACCGAAGGTAAAACCGGGTGTTCCTTTTTCAATCACCAATAAAGAAATACCCCTCGCCCCACGAGAAGGGTTGGTATTAACGGCAACCGTATAAAAATCGGCCTCTTTACCGGTGGAAATAAAATGTTTGGTACCGTTTACTATATAATAATCACCCTCTTTAATAGCGGTGGTTTTCAAAGCAGTGGCATCGGAACCGGCTTCCGGCTCCGTAAGTGCAAAGGCCCATAACTTTTTACCGCTGGCCAAATCATAACACCAGCGTTCTCTTTGCTCCTGCGTAGCGGCCAAAAACATCGGAATTGCGCCCAAAGCCGTCGTTCCGGGTGTTAAGGCAAGGCCGGCACATACACGAGAAAATTCTTCAAATGCCATCGCCAAACAAGTAATTCCCCCTCCCAAACCGCCGTATTTTTCCGGCAACCAAACTCCAAACATTCCGCTTTTGCGAAATTCTTCTAAAATCTCCGGAGAAAAGACTTCCTTTTCGTCCATTTCAGCACGAACGGGTTTTAGTTTTTTCTGAGCAAACTCACGCGTTGCGTTTAAGGTTTCCTGCTCTATTTCGTTGATAGCGTAGTCCATTATTTATGCTCCCCCTTAGGCTGAAATTTCCGATGGGAATTATGCTTTTTATGACGGAAAAACTTTTTATGACGGCTCTGTTTTTTAGGCGCTAAAGAGCGGTAAAGCTGCTCTTGGCGGCGAATCATCACCGGCACCGTAAATTCACCAAAATCTCTACGTTCAATATTGTTTTTAAAGCGCTCACGCAAACCGTTATTGCGCAGTAAAGTGCGGATTTTTTCCGCCAATGCGGAAATATCTTTTACTTTGACTAAGAAACCGGTGCGATTATCCGTCACCACCTCGCTAATGCCGTCTACATCATAGCAAACGGCCGGTACTTGATGGGCCTGCGCCTCCAGCAAAGACATAGGCACCCCTTCACGCAAAGAAGTGCTGGCATAAACATCACTAATGGCCAAAAGTTCGTCTGTATCGCCGCGCCAACCCGGAAAGATGACCTGCTTTTCTATCCCCAAATGTTTGGCTAAGTTGGTAGCGGTGGTTTTTAATTCACCGTCACCGGTATATACGAAATAGACATTTTTCATCTTGCCCAGCACCTTATAAGCAGCTAATACAAAATGAAGCGGATTTTTAAGCGGCTTAAAATTAGCAATGGCCAGCACCACACGCGCAGTGGCAGGAATTTTTAAAGAAGCTTTTTTAGACGCCGGATTAAAATTAGAAGGAAGTTTACGTTCAAACTCAATACCTGCGCGAATAATTTCACTCTTGACTCCTTTACCAATACCCAGCTGGGCCGCTTCGGCAGCGTTTTTCTTGGAGACAAACACTAAAACATCTGTCATAGAGGAGCAAAATTTTTCCGTTTTTACAAAGAAATTAAAATGCTTGGCACCATGCTCTTTGGCAAAACCCAACCCATGAAACGTATGCACCACTTTTGCCTTTCTGTAAAATATACGCGCGGCAATACGGCCTAAAATACCGGCCTTCGGTGCGTTGGTATGCACAATGTGCGGACGCAGTTTGCGCATTAAAAGACCCATTTGAATAATGGCGATGGCATCATGAAAGCAATAGCGGGGGCGTACATCATGGCGCAAAGCAGGGATAAAATGTATATTTTTAAATTCCCGCTTTACTTTACCGTCTAAACGACCGCCTTTTCCGGCTGCCAAATGAGTTTCAAACTCACGTCTATCCAAGCGCTTAATTGTGGTAAGCACGCTGTTTTGTGCGCCACCTTGATCGAGCGCAGTAATAAAATACAGAATTCTTGTTTTTTCCATTAGTGTACTTCTCCGGTATGGGTATCTAATATACGGGCATTCGGAAAGTAATATTTGATAATACCTTGATAATCGCTGCCTCCGCGCGCCAATCCGTCTGCGCCGTTTACACACAGACCTACCCCGGTGCCGCTATCATAACCGCGCACCAATACGCGCACTACGTTTTTGCCTTTATACATGGGTACAAAATCAAAAAAGGTAGAGCGCATCGTCCCCGCACTCAATATATAACTCACTTCTTGCGGAGTTTGGGCTTCATAAGTACCTTTACTGCCCGTAAAGCGCATGGCTAACACGCGCCCGTTGGGAGAAAGTTTTGTTGGCGTCATGGCACGCAACGTGCCGAATTTCCCACGCGCATTCAAGCGCGCTTGTATATCTTTTCCGTCATACAAATAAATCCACTTCACATCCGCCCATTGGGTCTCATCATCAGGACGAGCGTATAAATCCGCCGGAGGGCTGGAAAGGATATATTTGGACAAATTGGCTGGGGAATAGGTATAGTTCGGGCGGTTTTGGGTATTGGCCACTTGGTCATAACTTACGCTGCCACAAGCTCCGTAGTAGCCCAAATCCGTACCGGACAGTTCTAAACCACGAGAGGCTTTGACTGCCTCCAACATGGCCAGCACCGTCAGATTAATTCCCTTAAACTTAAAATAAACGTCATTATCGGTAATATGATAAACTTGCGTTGCATTTTTTTCAGCAGCTTCTTTTAATGCGGCGCGAAATACCACCGCCAATGCCGCCAATGCTTGCGGATGTTGAACGGCTTGGGCCTGAGTGGCCAGCAAAGCCGGAATCAAATCCTCTATATACACATGATTGATAAGCAACATGCCTTCCTCTTGCGGAATAACTGTCAACGAGCCTTTTAATTCTTTATCGCTAAAATCAGCAGCAAACAAATCCTTTGCTTCAGCCTCTTTTACTACCAAAGTCTTCACCTCTTTTTCCGTAGCAATCGTAAACGGTTTTCTGGAGGAAAACTCCACATGCCCATACCTATCTTTAAAATCTACGGCTTTCGTCTCCGGATTAAAAGACAAGGTGCGCGTCACATAAGAAGGAGATTTCAACACCTCCCCCAAATGTTGGCTGCTGATGGTCATGATGCCGGAAGGAATCACATTTACTTTTTGCAAAGCAACAGGCTCTTGCCAACGGTTGGCATACAAAGCCATTTTGATAAGAGGTGAAGGAACGGAAGGTAAATCCTGCACAATGGGACGGTCTAAACGCAAGAAAAACAAATAATCGGACAAATTACCCGATAAATCTTTAGCAAAGCGAGACACCTGCTTTTTGGCTTTTTTATCGGCCGGATCTAAACTGTACAAAGTGGCATAAGATTGAAAAGCAGCAAGTTTATTTTGTTTATTTTTCGCCGCTAATTGCGCCAACATTTGCATAGCCGGGTAGTTATGCCCATCATGGCTCAAAGATTGTTGTAAAAAAACGGGGGCCTGATAACGTGAAGATTTTTTCTGTGCGGCCAAGCGGCCCATCATATATGAAGCAAAAGAAATCTTATACGGGTCAGAGGTATAGATATATTGCAAATCTTCGGCCGTCTTGGTGATATTTCCTTCAAAGTAATAAGATAGGGCTGTGCCTAATTTGGCAGAAGAAGCATACTCAAAATCTGCCGTTAAAAACAGCATATCGGCAAAGGATTTGCGTGCTTTTTTGTACTTTCCGGCAGAAAACAATGTCCACCCGCGCGTTAATTCAATAAAAGGATCTTCCGGTTCTAAGACGGCCGCTTGATTAATATAAGATAAGGCTTGCTTTACTTGCCCGCGCTGCAAGGATAAAATAGATAATTCCAAATTAGCACGTGCGGAGACGGATTTGTCAGCAGAATTTTCATATGATTTATAATAAAAGAAACATTCATCCGGATCGGCGGTCAAACATTTTTCAGCCACTTCTTTCAGTTCTGCCGGTTGAGTATAATCCTGAACAGACGTGTGCAAAATTTTATCGTTCAACTGAAAGTCCATACGGGTCACTAAAGAACTTTTGGTCACCGTACCGGACACAAAACCTTCCCCTTCTTTAACGGCTTGTATATTTTCTGCTGCACCTTCGCTCAGGGTAATACTAGCATGCCCCACTGCAGGCACCGCTTTATCAGTCAAAGAGGGCAACACCGTATTTTCTGCACGTGCTATGCCCGCAGCAAATAAAACAAAAACAGATAAAATAAAGGCACATTTTCTCATATACAGATTATACCAAATTCAACTCTATTTCCTGAGCAAAAAAGCAACTCCCTTTTAGGTTTTACATAATTGCTTTTCAGATGGCACGAAAAAAGATACAATATATCCACTATTTTAAACACTTCCTCTATGGAAGTCAAAAGGAGACCCGAAACATGAAAAAACTGATTCTGTTAGGCAGTGCCGTATGTTTGTTGTGTGCTGCTTGTACTACTCCGGGCAAACGTACTGCTTGGGGTGCCGGTGGCGGTGCTGCCGTAGGTGCTTTGGCTGGGGCTATTATCGCCAATAATACCGGCGGTCAAAGCCATCAAGGCGCCATTTACGGTGCTTTGGCTGGTGCAACAGCCGGTGGTTTGTTGGGCAACTATTATGATGCTCAAGCCAAAGAATTAGCCGCTATCGCTGACGTGACTAAAGTAAAAGATGCCAACGGAAAAACCATTCGCTTGGTAATCACTTTGAAAAACGAAATTTTATTCGAAAGCAGCAATGCCGCTTTGTCTGCTGAATCCGTCACCACTTTGAACGATTTGTTGCGCGTACTTAAAAAATACCCGAAAAACAATATCGTAGTAGCCGGTCACACCGACTCTACCGGTTCTGACGAATTGAATAACGCTTTGTCCGTACAACGTGCCAAAGCCGTGTACGACTATTTATTGGCCAATGATTTGCAAACTAAAAGCATTCAATACGTAGGTTATGGCAAAACCAGCCCCGTAGCAGACAATTCTACTGCTGAAGGCCGCGCCAAAAACCGCCGCGTAGAACTTTTGATTACGGCCAATGAAAAAGATTTGCAATAAGCCAATCTTAACTTACAAATCCTCCGGAAAACCGGAGGATTTTTTTTTACGAAACGTAAATTTTCTTACACATATCAGCAGTAAATTTGCTATAAAATATTCATGGCTATCACTCAAAAACATCAAATCAAGGCCTTGATTGAACTGCTTGGCAAAGAAAGCGGCGAGCAGGCGGTGTTTTTGCGTACGGAGTTGGCCCGCATCATGAAAGAACAACCGCAGGCTTTAAGAGATGTTATTGAGCAGGATTTCCATTCCTCTGTACCGGCTGATTTAGTGCATAATATTGAGCAAGCCTGTTGGGAAAACTTAGCCCAAGAAATAGAAGTATTTGTGGCCAAAATCAACCCCTCATTGGAAGAAGCTCTTTCCATAGAAACCCGCTTTGTCAATCCGGCTATTAAATCGGAAGAAATAACGCAAGACTTAGATGTTGTTGCTCGCGGTTTGCAGCCGTTGGCGGCGCGTTCGGCCAATACGGCTGACTTATTGCACGCGATGGAATATTTCTTCATTCAAAAACAACAATTAACCCTTGTACCTACTATCAAAGATATCAAGGAAATTTCTTTCGGACGATTTTTACAAAAAAAACGCGGCTCTGCCTTGTGTTTAGCCTGTTTATATGTATTATGTGCTGAACGTTTCGGCCTAGAAGCCGGCGTGGTGGATTTGGCCGGAAAACTGATGGTTTTTATCCGTTTAAATGACTCCAGTGAGAAACTATTTATAGATCCGGTGGAAAAAGGATGTTTGTTCACTGAATTTGATTGTCACCGTTATATTGATTCTCGTAATTTGCAATGGAATGAATCTTTTCTTTCCCCGTTATCCTCCCGCACCTTACTGCGAAGATTTTTTGGAAATATGATTTTTGCTTTAAATAAATTAAAGGACGAACGGCGCCTAGATTATTTACGCCGTTATATGGATATTTTAAAAATTAATTTCTAAGGAGAATGTAATGGCTTATCATTTTTACCTAAGTTTGGGGGTATTGTGTTTTGTGGGAGAAATGTTTACGATGGATTTTTCCCTTGCTTGTTTCGGTGTAGGGCTTTTTGGAGCAGGATTAGTCTCTTTCTTAGGTTTGGGATTTGGTTGGCAAGTGGCCATTTTTGTAGTTCTTTCTTTGGCCCTGTTCGTAGGGATTCGTCCTATTGCTTTAAAACATCTTTATCAAAAAAGCAAACACATTAAAACCAATGTGGACGCCTTAATCGGTCGTGTGGCTTGTGTCACCTCCCAACCGGACGAAGACGGTATCGGACGGGTACAAATAGATGGAGACTCTTGGAGAGCATACTTTAACCAGCCGGCCTCAGACTCAGATCAGGTGCGCGTAGAAAAACTAGACGGAAATACCCTTTTTGTAGTACCTATTCAAAAGGAGGAAAAGAAATAATATGGACTTGTATACCACATTTCTGGTAATGATCGTATTTTTTGCAATCGTACTCATTGCAAAAGGTATTCGCGTCGTTGATCAAGCGCAAGTAGTCATCATCGAGCGATTTGGTAAATATCATAGGGTTCTAAAACCGGGCATCAACTGGATTATCCCCATTATGGATAAACCCCACATCATGGAATGGCGCGAAAACCATGAATATATCGACGGCGCCGGCCGCACGCACATGATTCCGCGCAAAGAAGCACGTACGGTGATCGATATGCGCGAAACGGTGTATGACTTTCCACGCCAAAGCGTTATCACCAAAGATAATGCTACCATTGAAATCAGCGCTGTTTTGTATTTCCAGATCACCGATCCCGTTAAAGCCGCCTACGAAGTGGAATCTTTGCCGGTAGCTATTGAAAAATTAACCCAAACCACCTTGCGCAATATTTTTGGTGAGTTGGATTTGGACCAAACTTATACCGCACGCGAAAAAATTAATAGCAAACTTTTAGTGACTTTGGATAATGCCGCCAACAAATGGGGTGTAAAAGTAAACCGCGTAGAATTGCAAGACATTATCCCCCCCACCGCTATTCGCGAAGCAATGGAAAAACAAATGAAGGCTGAGCGCGACCGCCGGGCCACCGTCACGGAAGCGGAAGGGTTGAAAACTTCTCAAATTTTAAAAGCCGAAGCTATTCGCGAAGCCGAAATCAAAAAAGCTGAAGGTATGAAACAGGCCGCTATTTTGGAAGCGGAAGGTATTGCCGAAGCCAAGATAAAAGTAGCCAGTGCTGAAGCCGAATCTATTAAAATTTTGGCAGCAGGTGTGGGAGACAGAGCCAACCCAGCCAATTATCAGGTTTCTTTAAAATATATTGAAGCCTTATCCAAAATGACCGAAGGTAAAGATAATAAAGTTATTTATATGCCTTACGAAGCCAGCAATGTCTTAGGAGCGGTAGCTGCTATTAAAGACTTGACCGGCGGAGCACCGCAAAAATAATAAGATTTCCTTCAAAAAAACCCTCGCTTTTCAAGTGAGGGTTTTTTATTGATTTATTTATAAAATAAAGAAAAAAGTGCAAAAGTATTTTGTTTTTTGTAAAATATATTTATCACAGTTCTTTTCCTTTTTTACGCCAAGATAGCTCAGCTGGTAGAGCAACCGCTTCGTAAGCGGTAGGTCGGGGGTTCGATCCCCCCTCTTGGCTAAACTTTAAGCCCTCCGACGGAGGGTTTTTTTTCGTCTAAAAAACACTTTTTTTGCTTGCTTCTCGTCGTAAAACTACTTACGCAATAAGCGCGGTTGATGATGATTTGCGTGTCAGCAAAATGTCAGCATAAATATGGATGGATGGACCACTCTCTTTTAATGAGAGAGAGTTCTATTTTTTATCCGGGAAGTAATTAAACGGCGGTTGCCACAAACGCATCTGTAATTGGTCCAATTTACCGGAGCGTTTATGACTGTCTAAAAATGCAGGCTCCGTCACTTCTTTAGGTCCTCGACGATAGGCATCTATCCATGCTTGCGCTTGAGCCGGCTGATGTTCCATTAAGGCAATGCTGGTTAAATATACATAAGTAGCTTCGTTAACGGGGTCTAAGAGTAAGGAGTGTTGAAAACTTTTTTTGGCCTGTTCCATATTTTCTACCGCTTTTTGATGATAGTCCGCTTGCTCAAAACCCAACCGCGCCGTTTGTGAAAGTTTACTAAAGTACACAGCATAGGTATAATAAAACTCCCCAAAAGCCTGATGCAACATTGCATGATTGGGGACGTGTTTTTCTACATATTTTAAGTCCTTTAAAGCGCGGTCATAATCGTTAGAAGGTTCTTTTTTATCACCTTTGAGAGGAGAAAAAGTTTTGCTTAAATCCATCGTTTGGCGCAAAATATACGCCCGATACTGCCGATAACTGGGGACTAAAGGATTGGCAACAATGGCTTTATTATAAAAATCTAAAGCACCGTCTAACAAACCTTTACCAGAAAAAGCCGCCGCAATACCATAATAATGGTCTGACAAAAAGAAACCGAACACAACATAAACGGGCAACAAACTCATCAATAGTATCACAGGTACCCGTACCCAACGGGCTATCCAAGAAACCTTGATATAAAGCCAACCCACAGCCACAACAACCCCTATAAGCACCGTCCAAGCGCAACATTTCAATAGCCATTCGCCTAGTCCTTTGGCTGCTATATTGGCAGCGGTTTGCCCAAACATATAAATCACATAATACCCCACATAACACACCCCCGCCACCAACACAAACCGACTAATCCCCAACCACAGCCCACTTGATGAAGCAGGCAAACGATCCGATTCTTGCTGCGCCGGCATCACCAAGCGCACAATAAGCGCGGCAAAAACAGCAAAGAAAAGCCCCGTAGATACAAACCGGATACTGATATCAAAAAAACTATGAACCAAAATACCAAAAAATGCACTTGTATATCCCAGCAACCACCAAGTTTGAGCAGCAAGTTTGTGACCGCTTTTGCGTGCCTCTTGTGCCATACTTTTAATGCCACACGAACCGACATAAATCACAAAAAACAAAAGCCCTAAAAATAGCACCAACCCCACTGTACCGGCAGTGGCCCATTGTTCTAAAAATTCATTTTCAGCATGTTGCGTTTCATTATTATGGGCTTTTTCAATATAAAAAATTTGCGGTTTGCGATAGGCCGGATAAATCGCTTTAAAACTGCCTACTCCCGTACCCATGATAGGGCTTTGCTGTACCATAGAAAATGTAGACGCCCATGTATAAGCGCGGAAACTGACAGATTGAAAACGCTTTGCCGCATATACACCCGTTAAAATCACCGCACCCAATAAAAGCAGTGCAGCGGCTATATGCGCTTTGCGCAGATGTTTTTTAACCCCTGTTATGCCATAGGTGTAAAGAGCGGAAAAAAACGTCACAGACGCGGCACACCCTATCCAGGCACCTTTACTTTCACTGAAAAACAAATCAATGGAGGCAACGGCCAAAAGAGCTAAAAGGCTTTTTTGTTTCGTTCTAAGATACTCTGCTGTGACGATACAAGAAGAAAAAACCACAAAATCAGCAAAGAAGTTAGGATTAGCATGGGTAGAAAAAATCCGCGTACCGAAAAACCCTCTCCAAGGCATAATATCCACCCCCACTATCCAGCGGTCCAGCACTTGCACTATACCATACAGACAGGATATCCATGCCGCCCAGATGATACATTTCGTTAACACTTTGGCGGAATTTTCATTAAAACGATCTAAAATAATAATAGATAGGAAAAAATATAACACATATCGGAAAAATTCATCAAACCCGACGAGTTTATAAGGGTTAAAAGCATAGCCCAAAAAATTCCAACCGAAATACAAAAGGAAAGGCAAAAACCATACTGCATTTTTACGCGTAAAGGGCCACCGTTTTTGTACCGCCAGCAAACTCAGCCATAGAGCGCTGAGCACTAATCCTCCTGTTTGAAACAGGGTAATCTTAACAAAAGCGGTATCATATGTACCCGTATAAAAAGAAATAGATACCAATAAACACAAAAAACCCACTCCCCAAGACAAAGCCTTATCTACAAAAGACACAAATCTGCCCGTCTTTTGCTTGGTTTGGCAAACTGTATGCGGAGATTCTTGGCCTCTGAAAGGCACCCAACCTGCCCCTCTTTGAGCGGATTGATTCGCAATTTTCTTAAGATTTTTGGAGGTACGTTTGGCTGACATACATACATGGTAGCAATTTTCATTAAGATTTAAAAAATTTACTTGTTTTTAGAGTCTGATTTGCTATACTATGTGTACGGACTAGCAATAGTACCCATTTGGATTTAAGGAGACATTTATGAAGAAAGGTTTTACTTTAATTGAATTGTTGGTAGTGGTACTCATTATCGGCATTTTATCGGCGGTGGCATTGCCTCAATACACTACTTCCGTAGAAAAAGCCCGCGCTACTGAAGCAGTGACCCTGTTGGGCAATATTCGTCATGCGGCGGAGCGGTTTCGTTTACAAACCAACGCATGGCCTACTTCTTTTGACGATTTAGACCTCGAGGTTCCCGATGAATCGGCTGATGCCGGTGCCCAAACCAAAAACTTTAGCATCACCATGCAATCTTTAGACAGCGGGGATTTCTTGATTACGGCGGAAAGAGCTACCGGCGGTAATGCCTACAAATTATATACAGCCGTCGATACCAGCGGAGAGGCTGTTCGTTGTTGTGGAAGTACGGCTCCGTCCTCTGCCAGCGCCTGCGGAACAGCCGCCAGCGGTGAAATTTTGAAGATGTGCAAAGCCATCACCGGCGGACATGACTCTGACGGAAAATGGTAAAAGTTGTTTTTAAAAAGCCGCCTTTTTAGGCGGCTTTTTTTATGGACAGATTTGCTGAAAACTCAGCAAAGCGCGAAGATTTTGAATATTTAACTGTCCGATTGCTTCATCTTGATAATCAAAACGTACCCGACAAACAGGTGCATTATTTTTGATATTTCCCGCACAAGCGCTGCATACACTCATCATAAGAAAGATGAGCATTAGCGCGTAATATTTGTTGAATTTGTTCATTTTCTCGCTCTCGTTGTTGAAGTGATTTTTTATCAGCAAAGGTTTTTCCGGTCCAAAAACCAAAAACACCGGCTACCAAGACCACTAAAACAAAAATGATTTCCGTTATCATTTGCTAAAAGACCCATCCGGATTACACAAAGACAAAGCCGAAAGAACTTTGATTACTTTTTGTAAAACACGATCATCTTTAGACGTAGGGGTTAACTTTACTATCATCGTACTCAGTGTCACTACCACCCCCAATATGGCCAAAAGATCTTTTGCATTATTCTGTATCCATTCCATATTTTTCTCCTAATTACTGCGTCTGAATTGCATTAAAATAGATTTGATAGTTTTAACATCATCTATCACGATGTCCATTTTGACGTCTTGACGAGCCAATTGGTCTTCGTGTTGTTGTACACGTGCCTCCAATTTATCTACACGCGGTGGCAAGCCATACATCGTAAAAAACCAAAACAACACCGCCCCCAATATGCTTAATACATATACCCAGCCTTGTATTTTTTCACTCATTTTTCCCCCTCACGCAACTCGGCAGCCAAGTCCTCAATCTCTTGGGCTTTGGCTTTGGTGTAGTCGGAATACAAAGAGCCTTCTGCCAAAATACCTTCGCGTTGCCAACGGCTCATGCCATAGTCTTGCTCAAGTTTAGCCACCTGTTCTTCTAATGTCGGCTCTTTAGGAGCAGGATTAGCCACGATGACATACTGCGCTCCTTGTTTTTTAATGTGCGCATTGTTTTGGTTGCACCAAATAGCGGCTTTCGTATAGTTTTCTTTCGTTAAAATTTGTCCGATTTCAAACATTTTTATGCTCCTTGTCCACAGGCATAATATTTTCTTACGTATGCCAATGAAAGAGTTTTAAAGTATGTATTACTTTCTGACTTTGCTGTAATCGCGCCCCACACACTTTGTACAGTAGAATTATCCTGCAAAGAAGGGACAGATACATAATAATTAGTGTCAGCAAAAGGTTTTAAAAAAGAAACAGAGACGTAGGTATTTGAGCCTGTAGGTACAATCCCGCCTTGTTCCAACCAACCGCTTTTCCAAACTCTATACCAATTTCCATCTTCATCAGAATAACTTTCCACTACATAGTTATAAGCAGGAGGAATGTTGCTGAAGTCGGCATTGGCTTTATGTTGAATAGATTCTGTTAATAAATCTAATTTTGACGCACTTTCTGCCACCGATTCTGCGCTTTGTTTAGCTTGGTTTGCACTTTGGGCGGCAGATTCTTGGCTGGCTTGTAAATCTTGTGCAAAAGATTCGGCAGAAATAGCCGCATTTTGCGCTGTTTGCGAAGCAGATAATGCCTGATAAGCGGCTTCTTGAACGCTTATTTGCGCGTTTAAAATATTCTCTTGGGCTTGGCCGACCGCTTGAGAAGATGCCACCGCCTCATCACGCGCATCAGCAGCCTGTTGTGCATATTGCTGCAAATTACCTACGGCCTGTTCTGCCGCCGCACTTGCTTGTAGCGCCGTTTGTGCCGCTGAGGTGGCGGTAGATAAACTCTGTTGGACTGAGACAGTGATGTTTTGCGCATCTTCTTTGGCGCGGGCCAATTCCTGCAAATATTCCATCGCATCGGTAGAAGTACTTTCTGCGTTTATAGGAAATTTTACTGCACGCGACAACTGTGCCGCTAATTCCTGTGCAATCAGCATGGCTTTATCGTAGCCTGCTTCTAAAATAGAAGGGTCAAAACTTTGTTGGGCCAAAAATTCTGTCTCTTGGCACAGGGGTGTTTCTCGCTCCAACAATAATCTTTTTTTTGACGGAAGGGGCAGAGCATCGCTATCCGGCTGCGGATAATAGAAAATTTTATTTTCCTCATCAATTTCAAAATCTCCCGTCAGAAGATTTTTTTCTCCTTTTTCATCGAGCAAATAAATTTTTATATCTTCTTTATTTAAAAACGGAAAAGGAATATCCCACCGTACGGTTTCTCCGTTTCCTTGATAGATTACATATGTTTGCGTTGTTCTGATTGTCATTTTTCTACCTCTTGCAGGCGCAAAATTTGGCGGGCGCGTTGCGCTGTTGCTAAAGCATCTTCGCAATTTATCCCTGAAGTATAAATACTGTATTTAAGAGCCTGCCTTTGCGAGTCCTCCTTTGCTTGTTCTTGTACCAACTGTTCCACCGCTTGTTTTAAAAACACTTCGTCGGATACACTTTCACCTGCCTGTTTTTGACAAAATTTATGCTGAAGCAAAAAATATTCTTTAGCGGTCAGTTGTTTTTTTTCAAAAGAACGTTCTATTTCTTTTTCTTCTGCCTTTCCCTCCAGCACTTTTTCATACAAACTGTTAAAAACGACCGGATTGCTAAAAGAGCCCTCCTCTGCCATACGCAAAGAGGCTTTTTGCAATTTATCAAAACTTTCCTTCCCTAACTTATCCACCTCAAAGTCTATTATCATGGATGAATTTCTTTGGGAAAATAATTTTTTATACAGGTTGGCTCTATCGGCAAAATAGGCCCTTTTCCGCTCTGCCACATGAGCCGAAAAAACCTGCCAAAAAATATCTTTATCCTCTGTTTCAGGCTTGATATCTTGGATAAAAGACTCCATTCTCTTGGCAGAAAAATCTTGCTCTTTTTCCATCTGCTGATATATACTTTTCGGCAAAGAAGCCACCTGCAACTCTGCTTTTTTATAAGAGATTTTAGATGATAAAACCGCTGCTTTTTCTTCAGGAATTTCATTTAAAAAATGATGAAACACTTCCTCCGCTTGCGAAACAAGACCTTCTTGTAAAGATGTGTGGATATTTTTCAAAACGGCCTCTTGTCGCAAGGTTTGTTGTGTTTCTTTCCATGCGATTTCCGACATACTTTCACTCCCGTTTTCTTGTGAAGCTGCGGATAAATTGTTTTGAATATATTCTTCCAAAGCGGCCACCCCCCTAACGGCACTGGCCACCTGCAAGAAAATTTGACGTCCTTGTACTAAACGCATTTGATGAGCCTGCGCATATTTCTTTTGTTCTTGCTCTAGCGCATGACGGCGCATGACCACATAATCTTGAGAAGCCAAGAAATCCGTTTCCATTCCGGAAGAATGAGATTCTGCGTATTGATCTAATTTTTCTACCGAAGAAGAATCTTTTTCATTTTCTGCAGAAAATAGATTCTTTTGATAGAAATCAAACAATTCTTTTCTCTGATCAGAAGAAAAAACTCTTTGTTTCGCCGGATTTTCCGAGATGGCGTTTTTTTCCGTCTTTTCTGTTTTGCTCTGTTTGGAATATTTATTTTTTTCCAGCAGATTTGTTGCCTGCTGATATGTTTGAGCAACGGCTTTCCACTGTTGTCCCACTTTATGCAAATCAAACCAATGCTGATGACCGGAAGCCTCTTTTAAAGGTCTGGCCAAAGGCACCGAACGGGCAAAACTGCCTTGATATACTACTTTATTTTTATAAACCGGTATTTTCATATTTTCCTCATTATTGGCTAAACCAACTGCTCAACACATTGTTTATTTTGCCCCACCATTTAGAGTTTGCTCTTTTAGCTGCTTTTCGATATTGCTCCGCTTCTGTACGTGCTTGCATGGCCTCCAACGTGGCTTGTGTATTTGTTTGCCGGATAGATCGGCTCATATTCTCAGCCAACATTTCTTGATCCAAAAGCGCATTAAGACGGCTATTTTTCAAGATTTTCTGTACTGTAGCCGAACCGGCAGATAAACCGCTGGCAGCCAAAGAAGTCTTCTGCTGGCCCAATAAATGGGCATAATCCTTGCCAAGTTCCCTATTTTGATATCCTGCATCTTGAAAAATATATTCCGTATTTTTTTTGGCATTTTCTTGCGCTTGCTTGGCTTGTTCATCAGCCATTTTAGCCAAAGAGCGGTAATAATCTTTTTCCTGATCATGATCTGTCAATAGTGCCGCCGCCGTAGATAGAACACTCCCCCCCGTAAATAAAACATTTCCTAAAGCTCCTCCCATAATGCCTCCTTGCTGATTTGTAGACCTAACAAGGTCTTTGAAATTGATACAACTCAAAAACGGTTTCTTTTCCGGCTAAATGTATTTTTCCTTCTTGTTTACATGCACCTAAACGCAACAAATACCGTTGCGCCTGCCGATAGCGAACATCGCACAAGGCATATAATTGCGGATAAATACTTAAAAAGTAGCGTAAAACCTCTTTGGACACTTGCCAAAATTTCTTGGGGCTTTGCTCCACTCCTTTTCCCGTCCAAGACCACACACATCCTCTCGCGCCCAACAAACTGTCTGCCTCTACTCCAGCTGCGCCGCAAATCTTCCCACGATAAAACAAAGCCAAAGCAATGCTGGACTTTTGATAACATTTCTCCAACACATCTTCTACCGGCAGACGATAGGCCGCCCAGATTTCTGAGCGATCTTGTCTGCGTAAAGATAAAGCCAACTGCGCTAAATCTTCTTTACAAAGCAACCGCAAACTAATATCATGATAAGAGAGTAGTTTTTTATCTAAGGAGGATATAATGCTTGCATTCATCATTCTTGCTATCCTGTTGTTAGGAGCAGTTTCTTTCGGCCTTTTGTTCCTTATTTTTAAGCTCATTTGGATTTTATGCAAAAACAAACGAAACTTTTGGCCGCTGATTCTTTCCGCCGTATTATCCACTATCCTGATGTTAACGGCGGCATTCTTTAGCTATTCTGTATATCAAAAATACGTAAAACCTTTTGACCCTATCATACAAACTGCCAAAACGCAAAAGAGTTTGCAAATAGGAAGTCGCCTTTATACTAATCCCGTAGGTTTTGCCCTTACTTTACATGATGGGACTACCATGAGTAATTGGATTAAAGTAGAGGATTGGAACTTTTTGGTAGGCTTGGATACTAATATTTTCGTAAACAAAGAAAAGAAAAATCAGCCCTTCTCATTTTACCTTTTGGGCCACGAAACAGACGATGACCCTCAAAATGTGCATAAAATCATGGAAGATATAACACAAGCTCTTTCTTCTTACGATTCATCCGAAGGTAAAATTGAAATAAAACAGGCACAACCTATTGATGTAGGATCCAATACTATAGGAGAAATACTCACCGCAGATATTTACCCATTGGATCAAACCCCTCCGCTGACATTTTCTTTAGTAATGGCCACCAAAGGTTATAACACTTATTTCTTAGTAGGGGTTGGCAACTTAGGAAATGAAAAGGTTTTAGATACTGTCAGCAGTTTTGTTATCACCAAATAAAAACTTCTCAAACGCCCGATAAACATCGGGCGTTTTTTTAACATATTTGCGCCACCACCGCCAAAACAGTGACGGGAAATGGGTCTTTTTGGACAAACGTCACTGCCGGAAAGACCGAATGAGCAGAAGATAACACTTTGCAAAACTCGCGCGTCTGCAATGGGGCTGCTTGTCCATATACCTCTGAAGGCAACGGATACAATGGGTCCAATTTTCCCCCTGATGCTCCTGCTTCCCCACCGCGGCTATCCAACATTTTAAGCGTTATTTTAACTAGACGGCGTCTTCTGTCTTGCATACTGCCTTCTGATGTTTCAAAAGAAACAGGCAGTGTCTCTAACTGCGCCTGATAAGAAAGCCCCACATGTGCCGTACAAACAGGCTGCTGAAAGGATATTTTTCCGTCTTTTACTTGCACATCCATCAGTGGATTTCCGTCTGCCAAAACCACCACTTTTTGCCCTTCTAAATGCTCTAATCCGCTCATTTGGCTAAAAGGCTGATTGCTTTTTTGCGATACACTGCAATCTAAAAAAATCTGATCTTCCACTGCTTTGCTGGGCATACGGGCCAACATGCGTTCTATGAAACAAACTCCATTTCTTTGTGTTAAAAACCAAGTTTCGTCATATCCGCGCGAAGGGATACAGCACACACTAAGAAATTTCCCTTGTGTTTGGTGTTTGCTCCAGGCCCACATTTCCTCCTCTGCCAAATAGGTTAACGAGAGCAAACTTCCGTCATTTAGTACACACCAAATTAAGTTATCGGGCTCTTGCTGATAAGAGAGGGCCTTTATCTCCTTGTTAAAAAACAGATGTTTGGCACGTAAGGTTAAATCTCTACCTGTATAACAGTCGCTGCTATAATCGTAGAAAAAATCTCGTAATACGCCCCCGCGCGATTGTACATACAAAGTGCGATTGCCCACCACCAACGGTGCCACTTTGCTGGCACCGCGTTCTCCCTCTTGAGCAATTTCAATATTATACGGAGTTAAGGCCCCATTACAACCCAAACTCCACTCACTTCCTGCCGTAAAAATGAGTAATTTGCTTCCAACAGCCACAGAATGAATGGCATTGAGTTTTTTGCTGGAAAGATGCAAACTAATAGCATCTGAATCTTCTAAAGTGCGCAAATACCCAAAATTTTCATACTCCCCCGTTTTAGAAAACCAAATTGTTTGCGGTTCTTTTTTACTACCGGCAAAGCCTAAACGGTCCTGATAAAAAAATACACAACTAGGAAACCCTGCCTCCGAATGGAAAGATCCCTCTGCCCAATCTGAGGTCCACTGTTGCATATCTCCCGGTTGACGCTGCACCGATACCAACATTTCTCGAGGGCTGACATAACTTTCCAACTTTACAATTCCTTCTTGCATAAAGGCATCCGATTGCAAAATATAACCCATTTCGCCGGAAATGCCCAAACAACGCAAACGCAAATAACGCATCTTGGCCGACAGTTCCAAATTTCCCAAAGTACTTATATTATCTTCATCTTGGGCTTTGGTAAAGTGCTTCACTTTGTTCCACGTTTGCCCATCTTCAGAAGATTCCAACACTACTTCTCCAAACCAATTTCCGGTGGTCCGTAAGCGCCAATCCCCCCCTGTTTTAATAATCGCAGATACGCCGTTGTAGCCTAATGTTCCCGTCTCGTAAAAACTCTCTATACGGTGATTTAAGGCAAAAAGTCCCCCTACCTGTCCCGGTCTGAAAAAATCAAAATCTGTCTGAAGATAAAGTTTTTCTTCTCCGCTGCTTATCACTTCTCCGGCATTCGAGCCACCGCTCATGGTTTGCGTCACGATCAATTTGGGTGCAGACAAAAGTGCTTCTCTATATTCAATGACCAGCTGGGCTCCATTATGACTTCCCCCCGTCTGCTGAGGTGATTCAATGCGCAATACCCCGCCCTGATTAAATGCTATACAACCACTACTGCTACATCTGAGATTGAAGGCTTGCACCACTTCATTAATGTTAAAACCAAATCCGCTGGGGTCATAAAAACGTTCTCCCCGCCAATAAGCCTGAATAAAACAATTTGGATAAATAATAGGCAAAAAAGACAAAGAGGCCTTTACCCCTTCCGAAACTACCGTTTCGCTTTTGCTCCACAAACGTGCTTTTTTACTTTCGTCTGTATTAGCCAACATAAAAGGGCCGTCTTTTATCTGCAAATCTTGTAAAGTAAAAAAACCATCCTCCGTTCGTATCAATTTTTTAGGAAAATATTCGCTATGGACCAAAAAAAGAGTTTGGTCATACTGTACATAATGAATCAAGTCCAAGTCCTTTGCTAAATACGGAGAAGGTATTTCATAAATCAGCCCCTCTTTTAGCAAAGTGCCGGCCGGAGCATGGACACGAATGTATTGCTCTCCCAACTCCAAGACATAGGCTTCTTCTTCAGAGAGCACAAAAGGAATCAAACGGCAGTTTTTATCAGAATATTTAGCCTGATTGATGTAGGCCGTACCGCAACGGTTAGAGGCACCCCCCTGTGGGTGAACAAAGAAATTGCAGGCTGTTTTCAGCCAAGAAGTATAAGAAGGCACATCTACTCGAGGATAAAGATGAGGGCTTACTTCCCCACCCGAAAAGTTGGATTGTACTGCATGAAAAACCATATTATCTTGCCTCCCAAAAACTACTTTTACCCTGATGGATATCAAAACTTTCCGTCATATTGCAGCGGCGAGCTTCATCTAAAGCCAACGTATATTTCTGTAAAATACGCTGCGCCAAAGCCCCATCACCGGTCAAAGCCACTGCCAAATCTGCCGCTAAAGCCAAAGAAAAGGTCTTTACAAAGGCCGGGTCAAACATTCCCTCATCTTTTACATCTTGTGTATACTCGGCTTGAGCCTGAGATATACCGGAAAAAATAACTCTGGCATGAATATCATGCTGATAAATCTCTTTAAAGGCAGTAGATTGAGCATATCCCCCCTGTCCAAAAACGCGGCGAATAAATAAACAATCTTGCGGATAAGCATACATATAAGGCCATTCGGATGGGGTTTTTTGCGGTAATAAAGACAAATTTTCAATACAGCCGGCAAAAGCCCAATTATGCGTCCGCAGAACCTCTCTTTTTACAGGTTCATAAAATAAATTACATCTGCGAGACTTCTCATCATCTTGTTTCAAAGAAGAAATAGGTTCTTGCCCCAAATGAGCCAAAGCCATATTACATATATCCGTTTTTGATATCATTTTAAACTCCGATTTTAATTTATATTAAATTTTAAAGGTTTTTCAATAAAACTATAATATTAAAAATAAATACAATTTTTAAAAATACTTATTTTTTAAGTATTTTTATTTTTATATATATTTTTACACAACTAAAACCTTCTTTAACAAATTTAAAAAGATTTAGATTCAATTCATTATTGTTTGGATACAAACAGCACATAAAATATCATTTTTCTTTAAAATTTCATCTTTTAAACCTTTTTTTCTCCAAAAAACCCTTTATTTTCTGTTTTTTTTGTTCTTGATATATACTTTTACCCTCTTATGCCTTAAAAACCTACCAGACACACTCTTTTTTTCTATAAAATAGCGATATAGGGCGCAGGAGACACCCAAAAACCTGCGCCCTCTGGCTGCGATTACATATCCGAACAGTCTGTCAGAAACAGAGAGAGTTTCCCTGCCGTAGCAGATCCTGTCACATCATAATAACCGCGAATATATCTTTTGGCTCCCAAAGGCAAAACCATTTTCAGTAAGGTTTTTCCTGCTTTTAAATCCTCCGTTTTTAAAGAAACGGCGGCCAATTCTTCCATTCCGGCAAAATCTGCCTGATTGGAAGTTTGCAAAGAGATTTTTAAACCGGATAATCCGGCAAAATCTTCTGCCACTTGCGCCACCACCATTACATGTCCGGCCATATCCCCTGCGGCCGTTTGGTCAATGACATGCTCTGATGCGCCGGAAGCGACAACAGCCTGTTTATCTGAAAGAAGCAAACTGGTATCAATTAACATATTTTCTCCTTAATTTCTTAAATAACCACATTTTCCGTATCGGTAATAGCATCACAGATATGGACCGGAATTTCATTAAACGTCATTAATGGACGGCTGGTAATTTGATCCGGCGTATACTGTACGTTATGTTTATTGCTGGTTAACTTGCGCAAAGCCGCTTTTACGGTGCGGTTCATATACCAGAAAGGTTTTCCCAAGTTAAGGCTTTGGATACGTTCTTCCAAATCACACATTTTATCAATCAAATCTTCCGACACATTGGTCACATCAATATTGCAGATGCGCCCGGCATAACGCCAATCTTGCACCGCCAGACCTAATTTCCATTCAAAATACTCTTTGTAAGCAGGATATTCGTTGCCTTCGGCATCGGTATGATTGATTAAACCATGATCCACCCGCTCAATACCGGCTTTAGAGCCATGCGGGAAAAAGGTAAAGATTTTATCATTATCCCACACAACCAAGTAAATAGAGGAGTTTTGCCCGTCGGTTTTTCCACCGGCATCAATAACGTTGCGTGCGCTTTCGGCTTCAGTCAGCGTATTATAACGAGCCGCCAAACCGGTAAAGCGTTCCGGTGTGTGACCGGCATTTCCATAAATCAAATTACTGGCCATTGTATTGGACATACCGGCAATAATGGCTTTGCTTTGCCCTGTACGTACCGCCTGCAAATTACCGCCTTTTTCCGCCACCAATTTATCCACCACAGAATAAGAAGATAACGTGCCATACCCTTCCACCACCACTTTTGTAGTAGCTTTGGCAGGCTCAATTCCTTGATAGGCTCTGCGCCAAGTACCTTCCGGAATGCCGGTACGAACGGCATACTCATGACCGGAGTCTAAATTACTTTCCACCACCAACGCATCTGCGATGATGTCATTGGATTTACTTAATACCTCAGCAATAGCCAACTCTTGGCCGGATTGGTCAAATTGTTTGGCATAATCTAAGAGGTTGTAATATTTATCTGCAATAATCGCCATAAATTAAATTTCCTTATAAAGTCGGTCCTTTCGGACAAAGAAAACCGTCTAGGCGGATTTCCCGTATAAAGCCTCAGCAAAGGTTTTGTCCATCGTGGTGCGCGCCGAACCGCCGATAGAACAATCTTCGCTGATTTGTTTGCTGATTTCATAAAAAGTCTTAACGATTGTCGGATGACTGCCCAAACCGGTGGCATCTAATAAGTTTCTCAGTTCTTCTCCGCCAAAACGTTGCACCACAGATAAAGCTGCAGTCAAATGCTTTTGATAGCAGGGTCCCAGCATTTGTTGGGTCTGTGCCGTCCATTTATCTAGGATTTGTCGACGCGCTTCGTCGGATATTTTCCGTCCGTCCGCCAATATTTGCATCTCCCAATCCAATAATTTCTGCACCGTTTCAGCCGGTAGATGTAATTGACCGGCCAATTGCTTAAAAGATTGCCAGTTTTCCTCACAACCTTTTAATTGGGTGGGAAGTTCCAATTTTTCATACTCGTCTAACTTTTCTACAGCAGGCAGCTGATCTGCGGCGGAACTTTTTTCCGCTTCGCTCAGCCGGCCGGTTGTTTCGTCGGCCTTCAAATCATCTATGGGGGTTGTTTCTAAGGATTGTGTTTCAGACATAAGGCTGCTCCTCTTTTTCTTTATCAATTTTATTTTGCTGGGCCTTCAATTCAGACAAATACTCCGCCCGCATTTGTGCCAACAGCAAGGGAGAAACTTCTAAAATTTGGTTTTGCAAAAACAGTCCAATGCTTTTTTGACCGCAGTGAAAAGCCGTTGCATACGGATCTGCCGGCACAAAGCCGTGATGATCCGGTTGTGCCACCTGTAATAAACGCCATAATAGCCGCCTTCCTTGTGGCAATTTCAATACGGCAGATAAATCTGCCAGATTTCTTTTTTCTATCGATTTACTCATGCTTCACTCTCTGCTTTTAACGGGGAAGGAAACAACAGCGTATTTCCTTCCCCACTGCGTAGGGGGGCTCGTTAATTTTAGGCCTCCCCGCGCCGCAGCATTATTTTTAGATTTTTACTTTTGTTGCATTTGCTCAATCTGAGCCATCGCCACCGTTTGGCGTTGTGTGCGAATGCGTTGCGTTTCTTCTTCGCTGCGAAGAAGCACCGGCGGCACTCCCAACAAATCCAATCCTTCCTCTACGGCTCTGTCAAAATCAATCTTATCTAGTACTTCCGGATGCCCTTGCGCCAACTGTGCAACAAAATTAATCCCCTGTTCGATAGCACTGACTCCGCTTGCTTTTTGCGCCTGTGCTATCATGGATACGTACTGAATTTTAATATCTTCTCCCTCTACAATTTGCGGAGGCAAAGGAATTACCCCCCGACGGTACATAATATTAAAGGTGCGCTCAATTAACGGGTCCAACAGTTCATTTTTCAATCTTTCCAATACCGGCCCCAATACCAACATTTTTTCCTGATGTCTTTCGGCCACTTCTCTAGCAGTCATTTTTGAAAAATTTTGTGCACTTAACATCAGGAACACATCGGCAAAAAATTGCCCTTTAATCGTCTGTTTTACACGTTCAATACTACTGTCTAGGGCGGCCAAATCTATAGGCACCTGATAGGCCGGTTTAACGGCGGCATCTGTAGTGCCGTTATAGCGGGTCAAGCCACCTGGTAAAAGGTTTACCTCTCCCTGCACATTGGCAGATACCATCATCGGAGGATTAATATTTTTATCCAAAGCCACCAATTTGGCTTTTTGCATTTTTTGGAGCATTTTTACATCGCCCAAACTTTTCCAACCTGGTCCGCGTCCGTAGATATCGGAACTGTTTTTTACTTCCCAACGGGCCGCAATAACGGGAAACTCTTGATATCCTGCTCGTCTGAGCAGATGTCCTTGCGGTGTAAAATAAGCAGATGCGTATGGCATATGAAGAAAATCTATTTTGCTTGGATCGGCCTGAGGGTTGGGTACAATTACATGAATTACAGGAAAAAATTCTGCACTTTTTTCTTGGGCACGCAAGGCGATAGAAGCAGGTAAGTTATTTGAGCCAAACTGTTCTAGCATTTGTCCTGCTGTCATAAAAAATTCTCGCCCAAAAGCATTAATTTTCCCATGACTATCGGCTCCCAACACATATTCTCCGGCCGTAAAACTGCGACAACTGATAATATGGTCAGCATCCTCCTCCAATAGAAAAGCAGCCGTACCGAAAATAGAAATCTCCTGATAAAAACTGTGCAAAGTATTGTAAAGATTAGAACGGCTTAACACTTCTTCCATTCTGCGTCTTACTTCATACAACCAATGACGCACCCCGTCTTGTTTCATCAAATCGGCATCCGATAAGTTTAATTCAAACCAACTGCGGCTGGGACTGGTAAGGCCAGACATCATACCGGCGCAAAGCACCTCTACCGCCAGCATCGGATCGGAATCAATTAAAGCGCGATGATCTATTTTCTGCCCGTCATTTACTGCTTCTCCCTCAAAAAAACCACGTGTGGGAGCAATAAACTTAGACAACTCTTTCCACGTGTTTTTCCACGTTTTAGATTGGGCTTTCATGCCGTCATACTGTTTGCGGAAAAATTCCGTTTCTTGTGTTCTGTAAGTCATAAATCACCTTTGTTGGAAGATATGTACTGCGTGCAAAGAAAAGAAAAATTTATTAGGATATAAAAAAACCTAAAGGAGTGTTTATGTTGGGAGTTATTTTTATTTTGATATTTGTACTACTATTGGCTTTTCCGGGATTTTATCTCATCACACGCCAAGTTTTTCCGAGAGGAAGCAAACGCAAGGCGGCTTGGATTTCAGGATTGGTAAGTGCAATTTTTTTAGTAGGTTTACTGCTTATGATGTTTGGAACAATGTTGTAAGTGTTTTTGGTCTAAAAAGACCTAGATTTAATAGATAAACTTGATAAAACGATTATAGCATATTTTGTTAGTTTTGTCAAGTTTTTTGTTAGCATTTTTTATTTTTTCGTCGATAAATTATTAAATTTCTTTTTTAAAGTTAGTTTTAAATCACATTATATTCTGTTTTGGCAAAACTTGAACTTTCACCTTTTTTCTTCAAAACAGGCATGGCAAAAGTGAGCGCCAGGGCATCTGCCAAGTCCGGACTTCGGCCACAACGTGCTTTTAAATCTTCCTTACTTTCCAATTTCATTTTGCCGGAAGAATCAAAACTATAACGCACCCCGCACAAATCCGCCCTAAGTTGTGCCGATACCGGCAAGGCCCCTCCGTCGTGCAACCACTGTGCCATTTCCCCCCACATTTCAGCTCGTTTATTGGCATATTGTCCCACTTTTATCGGAGCAGAACCGAAGTTTATTTCACAAACTTCAAAACCAAGTTGTCTCAAGCGGTCTATCACCCCCCCGCCACAACCGCTATCTATAAATACTGCATCCGGACGAAAAGAATCTATCGTAGCTGCTACGCGTGAAGCAAGCGTCATGTGGTCTGTTTTGGAAAATATTTCCGGTGGGAAACCTTGCATTCCCTGACGTCTAAAAATTACACTTCTGTCCGCTCCAAAACGGGCCGGATCAACCCCGATAATTTTAGGCGCATAACGTAATTGAGCCGAAGAATAATGTCTCTGTTCTGCAGCCAACACCTCACTTACATTAATCAGCACATCATCGGCATCGGCCGTAAAATCACACAAATATTCTTGGCGAAATAAATGCTGCGGCGTATGCGCTTTGATATGAGCCAATTCGTCTGCGTCAATCACTCCTGTTTTATCCGCCGGAAAAACACCGCACCACCATTGTTGCGGCATAGAAATCATGGCTTTCTGGGCGTGTTGATACAAATCATAAAATTGATTTTGTCCCTTTGGTGTTCCGGTAAACAGAACCCATCCTTGACGAGAAAGAAGCATTGGGCGGATAATCTCATCAAATACATCTGGCTTAATTTGGGCATATTCGTCCAGCACTACTCCGTCGGCATATGTACCGCGCAAAGCGTCTGGATTATCGGCCCCCAACAGCCAAATTTTAGACCCGTTCGGCAATAAAACACTTAGTTCTGTTTCGCACAGTTTAACCTGCGGCAAAGGCATAGTATAACGCTTCATATAATCCCAAGCAATGAGTTTGGTTTGTTTTAAAAAAGGAGAAATATAAAAATAACGTCCAGCGGTGCGTTTATTTTTCAAAGCACTTTTTAGTAAATGATTAATGGCGCAAACCGTCTTGCCCATTTGCCGATGCGTCACCAAAACATTAAAGCGGTGAGTTTCCAACTGCTCATGAATCAGCGTCTGAGGATAACGCGGCTTGTAAGGAATAACAATCTCTTCTACCATTCTTTGACGAGGCATTTTATTTCTCCCACCGAATCACTAAAGGTACTTCTTTTTTAGAGGTTTCTTCTTTTCCGTCTTTCCACCCTAATAAATTCTTAGCCGTAAAAACAGCAAAAGAAGCAGAATAATTCCCACGCAAACTATTTTGAATTAAGATATTTCCCTGCAAATCGCGTGCTTTTTTGGCAGATTGGGCAAAGTCCGGATATTCTTTTTCCCATTGGGTTAATATTTCTTGCGTGACCCCCAAACTTCGTGCAAATGCCGCAAAGGTAGGCAGTTCTGCCGCCGTTTCTATTAAAGAAACAGAACCGTCCTTTTTTATTACTTCTGTGACGGTAAAAGCCGATATGTCAAAAAATGCCAACAAACGTTGGGCATATTCTTCTTGATAAACAAGTGTATCCTTGTCGGAAGATATGTTTTTTCTTTTGGAATTTGTCATTTTTTTGCTACGAGAAGTCATAACGATCGATGAAAAACAAACCCGCTGAGAACGGGCCAAAAAGAAGATAATAATATTTCGGGGAAAAATGAGGACAAAAAAATACAAACTTTTAGTTTGTATGTATTTATTATATCATATTTTTTATTGTTTGTCAAATAAATAAAAAATTAGGTCAATTTTTCGAGAAAAAAACAGCATAAGATATAATCTTATGCTGTTAAAAACTTTCGTTAAGTGGAAATTAACGGAGGGTGTTGACCCATTTCCAAAAAGCATCTTCAAAATTGGCAGCACTGCTATAACGGTAGGCTTTACCTAATGCTTTTTCGACGGAATAAGGCTGATACAAGGTTTTTCCGCTCTTATCTTTCATCACAAACCCCGTCGACGGGTCTCTCATAGGTTCTCCTTGTGAAAGCAGGCGGGTAAACTGCTCAAATTGCATACGATTAGACGGGGAAGAAGTATTGGCCGGATTTAATAAAAACCGCACCATAGCATAGGCTTGGAAATACCACTCTTGCGTTTTTCCACGCGCTTGCATTGCCTCCAAAGACCCCTCTTGCATAAATTGGCCAAACGGCATCAGCACCAGCGGCTTTGCTCTGCGAGAGGATGAACGAAATTTTTTAACGCGACTAGAGCCAAATTCTTCCGTCGGGCTGGATTTACTTCGTTGCAAATTATACGTCTTAAAATCATTGGCCCAAGGACCGCCTTTCACACCATTATAGGCTTGGTCTTCCATATAAACAGCCAACCCTTCATCCAGCCAAATGGGCGTAGCTAAGCGATTGGTTTTATGCTTGTCAAAATATTTTTGCGTAAAGATATGCACCAATTCATGCGTAAACACTTCTTTAAGTTCTTGTTGTTTACCCGGCTCATCATAGACCACAATTTCTCCACGAGTCGGATAAGCTAACGCTCTGGTCCATGCTTTGGCGCTGGGTTCATATTTTAAGTAATTACCATGATCTTGATATACAAACACCCTTACTTTTTCCGTCATCATCCAGGGAATGTTTCGACGGAGCGTGGCATAGGCAGACTCAAAAGCCATTGACATATTAGAACTTCCGATTCCGCCCGATCTTTTTTGCGTATAAATTACAAAATGTGTACTATTGCTTTTGACCCACTCCACTCCCGGTCTAAAGGTATTGGGGTTAAATTTTTTTTCTTTAGGCGAAGGGACGGAAGCATGAGCAGTCTTAGAAGCCGGTTCTGGAATAAAGCGACCTTGTGTACTGGCTTTTTTGGATTCTTGCAACATGCGCGCGGCATAATCCAATTCAGCCTGTGCGGCTTCTTCTGCTTCTTTTTTTTGTTTATCTTCTGCTTTTTCCTGCTTATTTTTAGGAGTACCGATGCGTTCACCCTCTTTTAAAGCATTGTTGGTCTCTAATTCTTTTTCAATGGCAGTTTTTTGAGGCGTTTGCGCAGGCTTAGGTTGCAAAGATTCTAGAGGAGAAACAACTTTTTTCTTTACCACCTCTTTTGATTGAACAGCGGGCACGGCGGATTTCTGAGGTACTAGCGGAGCTGCTGAAGAAGCAGTTTTTTTTGTCTCCACAGTCTGAGAAGGAGCCGATGAGGGCACTTGCGGTTTGGCTTGCTCTTTTGGGGCAGACGTATCCGTATTAACGGAAGTAGCCGGAGCAGCAATGCCGGAAGTGCCAAAAGATTTTTTCAATAAATCAATATTGGAAGGAGGAGCATCTACTGCATTACCACCTAAAGATTCTTGCAGAAATGAAGAAGTTTGAGCCTGAAGAAAACCTACAACACAAAAACAGAAAAAGAAAATAAGAATCTTTTTCATTCACCAGCCTCCTTTTTTACAGAAAATTACTTCCCGTTGTCACTTCATATACAATGGCACGTAAACCGCCATTGTTGGCAGATTCTTTTGTCGCATCAGGTTCTATAGTTGCCGTCACTTTAAACTTACCAAATTCACAAACGATGGATTTTACCTGGTCAGCAGCAGGACAAGCAAGAGAAGGATTGCTCCCTTTGCAATACATAATACCGTCTTTCATATCTCTGCGAAAAGCATCCGGACTTTTGGCCGTCCACAAATCATTTACTCTGGACATACAAGCCTGGATTAACACCTGAGCCGATGCCTGCCGACGGGTTTTACGGGCAGAGGCCGTACGGGACAAATTAGCCCGCAAAATCATCGTGGTAATTCCTGCCAGAATAACGGTGATTAACAATACCTGCATGAGGGCGGCGCCTCTTTTATTATTTTTAATCATCTTCTCCCCCTCTAGTAGCCGATAGGCGCAACAAAGGTTTCTTCCACCGTTTCGTTAACAACGGGGACGGAATCCAATTCCGTAATAATATTTACACGCAACATACTGTTTATCCCTTCCCGACTAAAACTTCTGCGCCCTATCATAGGCACGGCATATCCTGCAATAGAGGGAATGTATTTCACGTGAGAGAGTGCCACTTCTTTGGAGACTTCTCCGGAGTTTTTGGCCTCATCACAAGTCAGCACAATAGCAGTAGGATATTCATAACGATAAATCTTACCGCCTCTGATAGCTCCTTCCGGCACAACATTGCTGGTTTCGGTACCGTTTTCAAAACAATACAAAACCGTCTTTTTTTCTGTGGAAGAAGTAGAACCGACTTGCGTCGTAATTTGCTCTAAAACAGGATTTCCGTCGCGCATTTGATTTTTCGTCAAGCGCAAAAGTTTTACGGTGTCTCCTGCACCTACCTCAAACACCCCATTATCTCCGTCTGCAGCACAAAGAGCACATTCATCTACTCTTGTAGCCTCCTGCAAATCAGCACGCAATGTACGCATAAAGCGAGACAAGTTGTTTCTCATCATTACTTTGCTGCGGCCCACACCGGATTCTCTGGCGGCAGAACGAGTTAATGCTGCCAAAGAGATGGAAATAAGGCCCACAATCATCACCGCCAACAACACTTCCGTTAACGTAAACCCTTTTTTATTTTTCATAACGTGTACCCATTACAAGAAATCAAAAACTCTACCTGAATTTCCGTCGTCGCTGCGTTATTTACAACAGCATCATCTGTACCATCTTCTTTTTTCTTCTTGGCCAAATCTGTTGTGCGAGGACGCAAAGCAGCATTGGCAACTTCTGAAACTTTATATATAAAACCGGAATTTTTAACATCGCATTGATGCGGCAACAAACAGTTTATTTCATGTTCGCCCACAGCCAAAGGGGTGGTATCATCTCCGCACAATCCAGACGAAATCTGCGTAGCATAAGTATCGCCAAAATCACTGCTTATATTGGTTTGATTTGCATTTACATACACTTGCAACATTTGCTGGGCTCTGTCTACGGCAAGAGCCATTTCTTCACGCATATCCGGAGCTGAACTTTTGCGAGAAGTACTGAGCAAAACGCCAAAGGTACCAGTCGCCACAATGGCCAAAAGCATCAGCGCAATCAACCCTTCCAACAACGAAACACCCTTTTTACTTTTTAAAATTCTTTTCATTTTTTACTCCAAATTCTCATATATTTGCCCATCCCAACCGATAGCCATATAATAATGAGTACTCCCATCTTTTAAAATATAGTATTTATCTCCGCCTAAGCGTCTGTCTGCTTCTGCTACATAGGCATACATAGCTACCGTCCGGTCGTCATAACTTTTTACTTGGCACAACTCACTGGTATGGCTGGCCGCAGTCCAATGATCACAAAAATAAAAGGTATAAGGCAAAGAGGAAAAGTCTTTCCAATTAGCAAAACCGCAAGCGAACAATTGGGCGGGTTCTGCCTTTTCTTGAGCAGGAGAAGGGATACCGCTGGCTGCTTGGTTATTGCATGCCTGAGTAGAGAAACCCTTAGCATTTTTAGCCTCAAACGAAGAGTCCTCCTTGATATCCACCCCTTTTGTATTTTGATAAAAAGAGCGACGTGCTTCCAACAAGTTTTTTAAAGCATTTTTTGCTTGAGAATTACGAATATCAAAACGTACCGAACGTAAACCCGGCACCGCAAAGCTGACAATCGTTGCGATAACCAAAAGCACGAACAAAATTTCCATTAAGGTAAAACCCTTTTTATCCATAATTACACCTCTATAAGGACACACATTTTTCTTCAGAATCTTTTTTACGGCATTCTATACCTTTTCCGGTTTCATACACACAATAGGTATTGGTTTTAAACTGATCCGGCAGTCGGGCTGTGTCTCTTGCTTTCACACAAGCCAAAGGAAAATTCTCTCCGTCTTTTTTCGAACAAATTTCTCCCGTAGGAGTTGTACCGCAAATCATATACTCAAAAGAAGTATTCGTCCAAGCGCCGCTTTCCATATATCCGCAAGTAGTTAAATCTCCCGCTTGAAAAACTTCAGGAAAAGAACTTTCCTGCATGTCAAATGGGCATTTTCCGTCATAATCAACATTTTGCATAATTTCTTCTTTAAAAGATACAGACGGATAATCCATTTTGACACGTTGCAAACTGCCTGCCAATTGATTAGTCATCGCACGCGCCTGCGCCCAACGATTTTCCGCTACACTATTGCGGTAAGAGGTCGTGGCAAAAACCACCAAAATCCCCAAAATGGTAGACGCAACCAACAACTCCAACAAAGTAAAACCTTTTTGATTTTTCATACAATCTCTCACCCGTTGCTATTATGCAACATGCCGTCTTCTCGGCTGACCCAAGCACATTTATAAGCATCTATTGTGTGGTCTTTATTTTCCATACAGGCCAATGCATCTGCTGCTGCGTCCCGTTTACAAGTGCTGGAACAAACCGGCTTTCCAGTGGTGCTAAAAGCATAATTATAGCCTTTGTATTTACCATCAGACTGAAAATCTACTTTTCCCAAATACTGTTTACCCAACATCCAAGCAGCAGCTGTACTTGCCGTAGGGGCGGAAGAATAATCTGGCGTGTTGGAAGAAAACGCTGCAGAACTAATCTCCAAATCCGGATATTCCTCCATCAGCATCTGCGTAGCCGTAGCCAACTCCACCAATACTCCGGAAGCGGACATATATTGAGCACGCGCCTGCGATTTTTTATAAGAAGGCACCGCAAACATCGTAATCGTGACAACAATTACCACCACCACCAGCACTTCCACCAATGTAAAACCGCCTCGACAATCCTTCTTTTTTAATGGCATAGACGCCTCCTTATTGCCCACCGATTTGAGATAACTTGAAAATCGGCAAGAAAATAGACGCCACAATAATACCGATCAAAGCACCCACACCACAAATCAAAATTGGGTCAATAACCGCAGAGAAACGGGCAATAAATTGATCCACGTTGTCGGCATAGAACTTAGAAAGCGTAGCAATAATGCTGGGCAATTTACCGGATTCTTCACCCATGAGCATCATTTCCGTCATCAATCCGGGAAATACGCCTGCTTCGCGGAAAGAATCAGAAATAGACTTACCGCCCGCCACTTGGGTTTTAGCCTGACGCAATGCATTTTGAATAATAACGTTGGTGTTAAAAGAATCTTCCAATACCGATATTGCGTTCAAAATAGTCACACCGCTACGCAACAACGTAGCCAATGTTGTCAACATTCGAGAATAATAAATGTTGCGCAAAAAATTACCAAACAAGGGTATCGCTAGCAAGAAGGAATGCCAACGTTTCTTACCTTCCGGTGTTTTGATATAGAAGCGAAAGCCTAAAAAGGCGACTATCATCCCGACAATAAGCAAAATACCGTTATTGATTAAGAAACCAGAAATGGCCAACACCACTACGGTAATCATCGGCAACTCGATATTAAAATCTTTAAAGATTTGAGCAAACGTAGGCACAATACCCAAAATAAAGTACACAAGTACACCCACAGAGGCAAAAGTCAAAATAGCCGGATAAGTGACAGCCGTAATAATTTTGCTTTTCATGCCTTCTTGGGTTTTAATGTATTGAGAAATTTGACCCAATGTGTCAGCCAAGTTTCCACCTACTTCGCCGGCCTGCACCAAAGACAACCAAATGTTATCAAAAGTCTTTGGATGGCGCGACAACGCAGAGTGAAAAGAATTACCGGCAGCCACGTCTTTGGCTACTTGGTTTAACACCACACCCAATTTAGGGTTAGAAGCATATTCACTTAAAAGCGAAACGGCACGCACCAACGGCACACCGCCGGCAATCAGGGTAGAAAGCTGCTCAGCAAAGAAGGCCAACACGTGGCCAGGCACTTTGCCGCCTACCTTTTTGGTACCGGCTGTTTTACCAAAAAGTCCACTGCTAGAGCCATCGCGTACTTCCAGAATAATATAGCCTTTATTCTGCAACGCAAAAATTACTCTATCGCGGCTTTCGGCGTTAATACTACCCTTGAGAGTTTTCCCATTTCCATCTTTGACTACATAACTGTATTTTTGCATAAAACCCCTTTTTTATTCATCAGTCGTAATACTCAAGATTTCCTCAATGGTTGTCAAACCTTTCACCACTTTTCTCCAACCATTTCCACGCAAGTTCAATGCGCCACTTCTATCAATGGCTCGGCGCATCTCCACCAAGTCTTGCGTTTTATAAATAATATTGCGCACTTCTTCATTGATACGATACACTTCATAAATAGCACGTCGGCCCATAAACCCTGTACCCACACATTTGGGGCAACCCACTGAACGGTAAAAAGTCCAAGTGTTGGCCTCTTTCGGATTGAAATGACCTTCCGTAATAATTTTCGCAATAATACCCGGATCAGGGCGATAAGGAACTTTACAATACGGACACAAAATACGCACCAAACGTTGTGCCGCCACCAAAGCCAAAGAGCTGGACAACAAGAACGGCTCCATCCCCATATCAATCAAACGGGGAATGGCACCCAAGGCTTCGTTGGTGTGCAAAGTGGAAAGCACCAAGTGACCTGTCAAAGCAGCTTTCAAACAGGCTTCTGCCGTTTCGTTATCACGCACCTCACCTACCAGAATTACGTCCGGATCTTGACGCAAGAACGAACGCAGACCCGCCGCAAATGTTAAACCAATTTGCGGTTTCACCTGTACTTGGCTGATACCGGCTAGTTTATATTCCACAGGATCTTCCAGCGTCATAAAGTTGAGTTCCGGTGTACGAATGGTGGTAAGCACCGCGTTTAACGTGGTGGATTTACCAGAACCGGTAGGACCGGTCAAGAAAATCAAACCATGAGGTAAGTTGGCCGCTTCCAAGAAGGCCTTTTTCTGCTCTGGTTCAAACCCGAGTTTGTCTACATTCATTTCACCGGTACCGCGGTCCAAAATACGAAGTACCAATTTTTCACCATATACGGCCGGACATACAGACACACGCACTTCAATAGCGCGGTTTTGATACTTAATACCAAAACTACCGTCCTGAGGCAAACGTTTTTCGGCGATATCAAGTTTAGATAAAATTTTAATACGTGAAATAATGGCTGATAAAGAGTCTTTATTAGGCGGAGTACGTTCGTACAAAGACCCGTCAATGCGGAAACGCAAACTCACGCGCTCGTCAAACATTTCCAAGTGAATATCAGAGGTACGCTCCGCGATGGCTTGCTTCAAAATGGCGTTTACCAATTTAACGTTCTGAGAAGAATTGGCAGAGGTTTTATCCAAATCGAGCGCACCGGAAACCTGCACGTCTTCTTCAGAGGCTGTTTGCCCGGCCCCCTTGTCTTTTTCTGCTTCATTTACTACTTCTTCCAAGAGGTTTTTATTACCGTAGAAAACGTCAATTACCGATAAAATTTGGCTCTTACTGGCAATAAACGGTTGTACCTCACGTCCCACCATCATGCGGATATTGTCCATCAAGAATAAGTTCGTAGGATCAAAAAAAGCCGCAGCCAACTCATTATCCTCAATAAACAAAGGAACTACTAAATTTTCACGAGCAAACTTTTCAGGAATCAACTTTTGCAAATCTTGATCCCGTTCCGGATTTAAAATACCGTTTTCTTTGCAAGCGTAAGGGAGAGAATGATGTTTTGCACGGGCAGACGTCACCTGTTCTTCCGTTGCAAATCCAAACGAAACCAACGCTTCGCCAACACTCACGTTATTTTGGCGTGCGTACAGTTCAGCTCTTTTCAGTTGTTCATCGGACAGGGTCCCCTGTTCCACTAAAATATCACCCAGTTCTTTTGCCATTATTCTTTCCTTTACGCTTTCAATCTAAATTGCTTATTTCCAGCTTGCCCCCTTTTTTCATGATGAGCAAAGGGGGCAAGGCATTTTCTAAAACTGCTTTTTTAATGCTTACTCCGCCAAGATGGTCGGGGTAATAAAGATCACTAAGTCCGTTGTGCTCTTGGATTTAGAACGGCTGGTGAACAACCAACCCAATATGGGGATATCACCAAGCAAGGGCACTTTGCGGGTTTGATCTGTTTCACGAGATGTCAACAAACCACCGATAACCACTGTTTGACCGTTTTTCACGCGAACAAGCGTAGAAGCGGCACGAGTGGTGGTATCTTTGGTATTATCGAAACCGGAGCTGACTACGTCAGAGTAAGAAGGTTGTACATATAAAGTGACATAACCTTCACGGTTTACCTGCGGGGTCACTTGTAAGGTCAAACCTACACGTTTTCTTTCCGCAGATTGGGTGGACATACCCGTATCACCGCTGCCGGACACAGATTGCGTAATACCTACTGTGGCATCGGTAGAAGTGGTGATAGTAGCGGTTTTGTTATTCAAGGTGACCACTTTGGGTTTACCTAAGTATTTGGCTTCACCGCGAGTCAACAAACTTCTCAATACAATTTTGAAAGCAGAGAAGTCCAAAATACCGCCTTCACTTTCGCCTTCGCCATTGCTGGAGGAACTGCTGCTGGAACCGCCACCGCTGCCGGAACCGCTGCCGCCATTATTTAAATCATTAGTGCTGGGGAAAATCCAATCCCATCCATGAATATCTTGTTTATTACCTTCGCCATCCACAGAGAAACCGCGCATAAATTCAGAAGTCACTTGACGTTTCGGACCTGTGAAAGATACAATCGTACCGTCACCGGCACCATATTCAAAGCCCAAGCTCAAACCGCTGGTCTTGCTGACTTCGACAATTTGTGCTTCAATCAAGATTTGGGGCGGTTTAATATCCAACTCTGCCAAAATATTTTCAACCTGAGAAAATACTTCCGCCACGTCCGTAATAATGAGTTTGTTGGTTCTGGGATCAACGGCAATACGGCCCACAGGAGACAACATGCTCTTTACGATGCCGATAATTTCAGCCGTACCGGAATAAGCATCTCCACCGGTATTTCCGCCAGCAGCAGTACCGCTGTCGCTAGAACCGCCACCGAAAGAAGATCCGGCCGCGCTGGAAACGTCCTGAGACATAATGTTGCTCATTTCGCTAGACGGAGAGCCAATGGACTGTAAGGAAATATAACTCAACGTATAAATCTTAGTAATCGTATCCGGAGCATCATTAGAACGTTTGGTGACCACATAACTGTCACTTTTACCAATGCGCTGATACGTTAAACCATGCACGCGAAGCAAGGTATCCAAAGCTTCACGGACTGTCACTTTAGTCAGAGAAGCGGTCACCTTTTTATTGGCAAACTCTTCGCTCATGATAAAGTTAATCTGGGCTTGAGTCGTAATACTGTTGAGGAAGGCCGATATGGGTACGTTAGAAACGCGAATGGACACTTTGCGGTCCAACGGAGAAGCAACTTCCGTTTCTTTGTACAAGTCCGGCTCCCCGGCCAACTTTACGGTTTCTTCAGCCGAGATAGTGGTAGCCTCTGCCACAGCATTTTGGGCTGCAACAGGAAGGGCACTTGTTCCGGCCGCTAAAAGCAAAGCCAGAAAAACTCCTAACCGATTTTTCATCTATCCTCCTATAATATAAACAGCTAATCTTACTTCAGTTGTACTTTCTTTGTAAATTTTTGACCTTTGTATGTAAATACAACGGACTCCGGCAATACTTGTACGATACGAGCACCCAACACCGTACTTCCAACACCATACACTCTATCACCGATAAATACTTCCTGTCCGATAATACCATTGATGCGGATTTTACCGCGAATCTCACGAGAAGGATCACGCAAACGCTCCAACTCCAGCTGACGCTGACGTTCAATTTCGGCCAAACGTTGACGTTCTTCTTCAATTTTACGTTGACGTTCTGCCTCTATGGCACGCAAACGTTCTTCTTCACGATGTTTCAACAACAAGGTATCATCAACAGAAAGGGTCGGGTCTCTATCCGTAGGCGGATTAAATAAGACCTTAATTTCTTTTTTCTCCGGCTCTTGCGCCAATTCCGGATTGGTTTCTCTGGCAGGTTCAAATTTTTCTTCTACCTTTTCGGTAGCGGATGCCACTACCACCGGCTCCGCCACTACGGTAGAGGAAGCCAATGTTTCCCCCGTAGTAGCAGGCAACAGATTTTCAACGGCTATATTTTCCGCATTCACTTTGGCTGCAGCCTCCGTGACGGGAGGAACCGTTTTTGTTTTGGCAGCGGATTTTTTCTTCTTTTTAGAAGAAGTTTTTTTAGGAGCTGCTACAGGGGCAACCTCCGGTTTTACTTCTGCAGGAGCATCTGTTAAAACGGTCGGAATCTGTGAATCTTCTAAAACGTTTTCTTCCGTTGGAAGTTCCAAATCAGGCACTTCCGGCGCAACATCTACTGCAGCAAAAAGATGCTGTGAAGCAAAGACAACCGCTAAGGTCAAAAAGAAACTAACTTTTCTCATTTTTTACCTCCCTTTTTAGTGTCTTTTTTAGCATCTTTAAATAAACTCTTGGCCACTTTTTCCTTCGGGAAAATGGTGTTAATAGTCATACTGACCTCATTTTCTCCTAAAATTTCATTATTCTTTTTCAGAGAAAATTCAGAAACTTTCAAATATTCTTCCCTATTTTCAATATTTGCTAACAATTGTCCTAACTGATTATACGTAAGTGTCGCACTCATGGGAATGCTTACTACCGTATAACCGGCATTGGTAGTGTTTTCGCTTTGTTCAGAGCCCAAACTCGGAGTAATGCCAGAATCACGAGATACAGCCACAATCTGGCTTAACAACCAATCGTTCTTGGCTTCCATATCCGGGAAACGAGGCTCTAATTTTAAAAGTTTTTCCTTGTTAGCCAGATACTCTTTTTCGCTTTTTTGCTGTGTGCGAACAGCCTCTATCTGACCGTGTATCTTTGTATCTTGTTTTTGTAAATTTTGGCTATAATAACGGAATCCCAAAAAAACAATCACAATCACTACGGCTTGCTTAAGAAACAACTTAAAATTGCCTTCCTCAGCAACTACCTTAATATCATTTAGACCTTTTTTAATAGACTCAAGGATTTTGTTGGGTTTTTTTACACCTTTGCTCATTTTTTCGCCCCTCCTTGACCACAAGTAAACACGAAAGAGGTTTCCTTCTTTGTTTTTTCTTCGTACTTTTTAGATTTACTCTTTTTAGTAGCAGAATCCTCTAAGGCTAAATCCTTATATTTGATTTCACCCGTCGTGCCGCACAAATCCTTAATAGCAGGTTGTTCCAACAGATTATTTCTAAACACACGTCCGAGTGCCAAATCTCTATCAGAGTTGCCTGTTTTCACCGAGCCTTCCAACACCAAACTACGGTCATTTTTATTTTTGGAAGGAAACTCCTCTTGATAGGAGATACTGGTAAGCCACACATCTTCCGGAATGGCCGCCACAATATCTATCAACAAAGGTGTAGCCGGAACATTTTGCAGTAGTTGTTCCAAATTTTTATTTTGAGTTTTCAGTTTACTTAAATTGCTCTGAATTTGAGATGCCGTAAGGCCCTCAAAATCAGAAATCAATTTCTTACTTTGGCGTTTGGCAGCAACTAAATCTTTTTTGCTGTTTTCCACTTTCCACCAAACTTTACCCAATAACAACAGGAACACCAGCACAACAAGCCCGGTAATTTTCCAAGCCATCAAACCAGCATTAAACTCATACTCGCTTAAACGATTACGTTTAATAAAGTCCAAGTCCGGCGTTTTGGAGTCATAAAACTTCATGCTGGCTCCAATGGCCGCTATCTCTCCTGCAGATTTGGTTTCAATACCATAGACTTCTTTTAAATTCCATTTGCGAACCGGCTTTTTGGATTCTGCTTCCAACAACGGAGTCCAGTTATCCATATCGCCACCCATAATAACGGCTTCTTCAAAGGGGTCTTTTTCTAATTGTTTGGCCACAAACTCCGTACAATTAGAAATTTCCAAACGACGGCGTTCCACCGGTAAAAAGCCTGCGATTTCTACCTCACGCATCAATACCGGCATATTATGATTGGTAAAGATAAAATTAGCCCAGTTTTGCCCGAAGAAAGAATAGATTCTGCCGCTATCTCCTACCGCTTCTTTATCGCTCTCGCAAAATGCCCGACTCAAAGAAAGCGGAGAAGTTTCAATGGCAACCGGATCTAAACCGACAGATTTTAATCCTTTTTCCAATCTTTCTACAATCGTTTTAGGAGTCATCGTAAAGATAACACCCAAACGTTTTTGCTTGGTAGCGGCCGTTTCAAACTCATACACGTGGTAAGCGTAATGAGTTTTTTCAAAAGGGAAATGAATGTATTTGCGAGCTTGCAGAGGGATAGCCTCTTTCCAGTGCTTTCGCTCTATCATCGTCGGAATTACAAAGTGACGAAGAATGGAAAAAGACGGGGCCAAAGAAACTACCACCTTCCTGCCGTCCCACTTCTTTTTAGCGGCAACTTTCGTCAAAGCATCCAACCAGTTTTCCGCCGCAAAGAAACCGTCGTTTAGTTCCAGCGGTTTTAATTGGCTTCGGTCCACAGAAGAAACGGGAACACGCAACAAAGACTCCAAGACGATACCGCCGTCTTTTCGGCTACTTTGTGCTATGTACATTTCATCTAGGCCTATGTAAAGCCCCAACGCTTCCGGATGGGCTTTCATATTTTTGCCTATCAAAGTTTCTGCAATACTCATATTAAACCCTTTTGTATTTTTCTAAAAACAAATTAATATTGTTCAAACGGCATATCGTACGGATTGTTAACCCCTTGTGCCGGTACTTGGTGTTGAGTGGCGGCATACGGATCAGACACGCCATAATCATTGGCAGGTACATTCGGCACAGCAGCGGCAGCCGGTTCAGCAGGCAAAGAATCTGCTAACGGGGCCTCTACTTCCGGCTCAGCTACCACCGGTGTTTCTTCTTTAACGGGATTTACCATCGTACGTCCGGGACGAGTCCACAAACGAGCCGTTTTATAATCCAAATTTTCTTTTACAGTTGCTTTCGATTGAGATTTTTGAGAGCAAGCCACTTCTACTTGGCGACGAAGAGTACGCTTTCCACCCTGTACATCCGTAGCCGTCAAAACCAACGTATACGTGCCACAGGCCAATTCAGGTCCGATCACGCCTTTTCTTCCGTTCCACAGTACTTGGTGATAAACCGGGGCATATCCTTCCAATTGGCGTACCACGTAATAAGTACCGTTGTCAGCGTGTTGAATAATCTGGAATAACCAATTGTCAATCGGCTCCACCGTTTCAATGACGGAAAAGTCCAACACAAAGGCTTCACCGGAAGCAGGATCAATCTTGTTGCTGACCGGAACAACCGCCATGCTCAACATCGGCAATTTATTGACAGAAGCGGCTTCCGGTACAGAGGCCGGCAATTCGGCATCAAAATCAAAAACAATGGACACACCGTCTAAATTGGCAAATTTAGCAGGAGGCTCTTGATCAAACAAGCCCATATTGTAGCTCAATTTACCGGAAGATAAACCTTTGTGCACCAAATAAGAGTTCAAGGCCATTGCTTGGCGGATACCGGCCAAAGTAATATTATCGGTATAAGAACCCGGAGGCAAAATAGTGTAGCCAGCACCTTGCGTCAAAGCCAACAAGGCATAAACATCATCCAACACCGGCAAAGATTCAGAACGGAATTTATATCCGTTGAACAAAACTTCACTGTCAATATCGATAGCATCCGGCAATCCGTTGCGGAAATACACTCTTACACCCGGTGTTTTTTCCAAACGGGCAAGCACAGCCGTTTTCATACTGTCTATTTTTTGGTTGGTATAAATCTGACGTGCTCTTAAAGCAGACGGAGAAGTTAAATCATTAAACGTAGAAGTAGAGGTGGCAGCTTCTTCCGCTACATCTTCTTCATCGGTTTGGACTGCCGCTACTTCGTCAGCCTCAGTTTCCGCTTCTTCATCCTCTTCATCTTCTTCCTCTGCTTCAGCGATGAGAGCAGCTTGCAATTTTTGTTGTTCTTTCTGTTGGGCGGCCAATTCTTCGTCTAACTGAGCCTGCAAAGCAAGAGCATCAGCCTGAGCTTGGGCTTTTTGAGCAACCACTGCTTCCGCTTGTTCTTCTACTGCTTCTTCCACCTCTTCAGCAGCTTCTTCTACTTCTTCTTCTATAGCGGCGGCTTCAGCTTCTAATTGCGCTTGCAAAACTGCCGGATCTTGACCCGGTTCCAAACGTTGCTCAACCCCTTCTTTAAAGTTTACATCTACTTCTATGGGATCTTGAATCCCCCCCATACGGCTGTGAATCAAATTGATGTATTGATTGGCTTCATCAGCTTGAGTACGGGAACCATTGACCAAAACTTCAATCAAATATTCCATGGCTTCTTCGTCCTTGTTTTGGGCGTAAAGCTCTTTACCTTTTTCTAATTGTTTGGCCGCAGAAGCAGCAAACAAAGCAGGACCGCCGGCCAAAATAAAGGCCAGCAGGGTGACGAGAAATTTCACTTTCATTGTATTTAATATTTTCATAGACTAGTCGAGTGCCCCTTGTTTAATTCAACAACATACACACTTCATTATATCAATTTACATTTCTTTGTAAAGCAATTTACACGCGAAAAAACGGGTGCATGCACCCCATAAAGATTATTAGAGCAAAAAAACACATCTTCTTGCAAGAGGATTTTTTACTTTTTCTTTGAACATTTTTTATTTCCCTTCCAAACGCTCCAATCGACGGGTAGCCGTTTGATTTTGAGGATAATAAAACAATACGTTGTTTAGATATTTTTTAGCATTTTCAAGGTCTTCTGCCTGTTGCAGCAGGGAAGACAGTGCCAAATTGGCTGATAAATCTTCCGGGTGGTTTTGCAAAATACTTTCTAACAGTTCTTTGGATTTAATATCATTTCCCGTCAACATGAAATATCGCGCCAGCAAGATAGAGCCATTGGTGTCTTGCGGATAAAGTTGCACATATTGTTCCAATTGACTGCGCAATTTTTTAAGTTTGGCACGAGAAGAACCTTGAATATTATTCACCTGATCGTAATATTGTTGCAATTGTTTCGCTTGCGACAAAATTTCCGGTTTTTCTTCTTCCTTCCCGTATAATTTAGACAATCTCTTTAGCAATGATTTATCTAAAGTATCAATCGTCAATGCCTTTTTGTAAACGGTTTTGGCATATTCTTTTTCGCCGCGTTTTAAATAAATATCCCCCACATCATGCCACAAACTGGTATCATACGGAAACAAATCCAATCCTCTTTCTAAAATAGTCATTGTTTCTTCATCGGAGTAAATCACATCTTCCCGCACCAATTTACCCAATGTTTCATAGGCAGCTAAGTTAAAAGGATCCAAACGCAATGTTTCCCTTAAATACCGCACAGACTTGGCATTATCTTTCGATCCCAAAGCCGCGATAGCAGCATGATAATAGACTTGATCATAATAAGCCGCCGCGGAGATCGATTTTTCAAACGTTTGCAGCGCATCAGCATATTTCTGCTGAGAAAGCAGTAAATTGCCCAATTTAAAACCGGCTTCCGTATTGGCGGGATAGAGTTTAAGGGCATAGGACAAATCTTTTTCCGCTTGGGCTGTCTGCTGATTAGCCATACTTTTTTGACCGCGAAAAGAATGAAATTGACTAGCCAACACAATCCCCTGCCAGGCGGCAATTCCTACCGTTAAAGCCAAAATAGACAAAGCCACCGTTTTCGTCACAGGGTTAGCAGAAACTTCAATATTGGTTTCGGCACGCCCCACACCGCTTACTTCCGCCCCTACAATCCACCAAAAAATAAATGCAGGCACAACCGTATGCAAAGAGATATTAAGCATATTGTCAGCCAACATTGCCAATATACCACAGAACAATGCCTGCAAAAGTTGCTTTTTATCTCCTTCTTTTTTGCGCGCGGCAAAATCGCGCACTTCCAAAAACAGAACCATAAACATAAAAAGGAATAACCCCACCCCTACGATACCGCCTTGCGCTAACTGAAAAAAGATTTCATTATGCGGAGAATTGGTGACCGTTTTCAACTCACGCAAATTAGGGTGTGAAAGTAATGTTTGCGGTTGTGTACGAGCAAAAGCCGTTTGGAAATTCCCCAAACCGGCACCCATGACAGGACGATTTAAAAAGATTTCTTTAGAAACGTCCCACATATACAAACGTTGATGTAAAGAAGTAAAAATTTTATCACGAGAAATATCCAATGTAATACTGGCCGGGGACACTTGGCTCACTTCTGCTACGCGGTTAACCAAGGCATCGCGAGAACTTTGCACAAATACCGGTAAATACGTCACCGCTACCCCCAATACAACCAACCAAAACACACGTCCTTTACGCTGCCAAATCAAACTGCGCAATGTACCAAACATCCACATCATCACTAGCCCCACACAGGCGGCTATCCAACAAGAACGGCAAAGCCCAAAGGACAAATAAAACAGATAAACCAATACCAAAAATCCGTACACACAAATATCTTTTCGGCTTTCGGTACGCATATAATATACCAGCAACGCAGGTAATAACATCACAACAAAAGAAGACAAGAAATTAGGATTTCCAAAAGTAGAAAATGCTTTACTGGCAAACTGTTGCATATCAAACGGCCACAAAAGATCCAGCCCAAACCCTTGAAAAACGCCATACATACATGCCAAGGCACAAGCCACAAAACTCAATACCAACACATTTTCCTGTGTTAGTTTACTCAATACGCGCGTGCCCAGCCAAATTCCCACTATCCACAACACCAAGCCATACCAATCAAAAATATGCGCCCAAAAACCATCGCCGGAGATATGCGTTTTAAGTTGAGGCAACAACAACCACAAGGCCCCCCATCCGATAAACAATAGAATGTAATTGGTCTTGCTTTCAATAACGCCGCTGAAAACTACATTTTTACTAATTACATAAGCCCCTAAAGCCACTATCAATAAGAGGGACCCGAAATCCAACAAATTATAAAACAAAGTTTGGCGCAAATATTGAGGGGCCGCCGATACTGCTGAAAGCCAACTTACGGCTGCAGCCAAGATGTAAATGACAAAAGCCAAATCAAAAAAAGTACGCGTAAAATTAATATGCCCCGCCCGCAAAAACCGCACGGCAGACACCCCATACATAGCAGCTAACAATATATACAAAAGCACACTTTGTACGGTAAAAGGATTGGAGGTTAAATCGGTAAAGAAAAGCAGCGGAACCGCCAAAAAACAAGCAGACAGTAGCGCACGCATAATTTTGATATAAGGTCCTTCGGCGACGGTTTTGGTAAGTTGGAACATAAAAAATCTCCCTTTTTTAATCAAGGTTTTTTATATTGTAGTTTTTTTGAAGAAAAAGGCAAAATTTTTTACCTCCCCCGCAGAATAGCAGGGGGTTAAAAAAAGGAAGTTTTATTTAATACGGGTGTAAGGATCGTCGCAAAGAGAACGGCAAATGCCAATAAATCGCAAAATGCACCAAAGCACGATGACGGCAAGAAGTATTTTTCCGGCCAAGGGATGAGCTTGGTAAAAACGCATAAATAAGCAGATTATTACCATTACCAAAATCACTAACACCACACCCACAAATTTAAGCCCGGCTAGGCTGGCGTTTCTGATAACAGGCACACCGCCGCGGCGCCAAGGCACCATAATAATGGGTAAACGTTGCACAAGGCCACTCGTCCATAAGAAAAATAGTTTCATAGATTTACTCCACAATTAGTGTACTTTATTTTACCTTAAATTTTATCCAAAAAACAGATGCACCCTTTTCCCACCCATAGCGCAACCAACTTATCGTGGCCACACTTAGCAAAAAGAGGGACCCGCTCACGCGGCCCCCCTGAGGTTAAACTAATTGCTCTTAAACCGTTAAAGCAAATAGTTTTTCGCCTTTCGGCAAAATTTTAAAACTTCGTTAGACAATCTATCCCGCACCCAAAGATGCGGGATAGAATTTATAGCATTTTACAGATTATTTTACAACGGCTTGTTCTTTGAGGAAGTCAAAAACTTTGCGTTCATTCAAAGTGGCCAAGATATGCTCTTTGCGTTCTTCGAAGAAAGCGCGGATTTTCTTTTCGTCTTCCTTGTTTTTGGCATTGGTGGTTAAACTCTTGTCCAACTCGGCTTGCCAATCGGCTTGCGTGGCTTGCAAATTTTCTTTTTTAGCAATAGCGTGAATGATATAACCTACGCGCAAGTCTTTTTCCACCGTAGGGCGAATGCGTTCTTCAAAACTTTTGCGTTGTTCGGCGGAAAGTTGTTCCGGTTTCATTTGAGTGACATTGCGCACAAAGTTATTTAAAGAACTGTCAGTATATTCTTGTACCAACGTTTCGGGCAAAGCAAACTCATTGGTTTTCACCAAGTGAGCCTCAATTTGAGCCACCAAGTCACGGGCGGAGTTTTCTTTGGCTTCGGCATTCATACCTTCTTGCACGCGCGCTTTTAAGGCTTCTAAATTATCAAAACCCATATCTTTGGCAAAACTATCGTCCAAAGTAGGCATAATTTTGTTTTTGATATCATCTACGATAACGTGGAAAGATAAAGTATCTTCGCCTTCTTTTACTTCATAATCTTTCGTATCGCCTTTTTTAAGACCTAAAATATTTTGGGCCAATTCAGGCATGGTTTGCGGAGCGGCCATATCAATCAGTTCGCTATCGGCGCTGAGTTTGTAATCGTCTTGACCGTTGCGTTTGCCTTTGTACTGTACTACAGCATACACTTTATCATCAATAACGGCACCTTCGGCAGCACTTTCCAAACGGGCATTTCCTTCTAAAATACGTTGCAACTGTGCATTCACTTCTTCTTCGGTAGCGGTTTCCGGTTTTTTGGTCACTTCAATACCTTTGTAGTCTTTTACGTCAAATTCCGGAGCCACATCAATAGCCAATTCAAAGCTAAAGGCTTTACCATCGTTAAAGGAAGCAAAATCGGCTTTGGTCAAAGAGGGCAAGGTGACAGGATTTAATTTGGTTTGTTCCAACGCGGCAGAGATGGCACTCTTAACGGCCAAATCCAAAGCGCGTTCTTTAATATGTCCGGCAAAATTTTGTTTTACTAAATCAAGGGGTACTTTTCCAGCGCGAAAACCTTGCATTTGGGCGCGAGACTGCACTTGTACAGCGGCGTTTTGAAAAGCTTTGGTGATTAATTCGGGGGTGGCTTCTACACTTAAAGTGACACGGCAACCTTCTTTAGATAATTGTTTGGCATTTACTTCGCCCGCCGCGGCGGTCTTAAAAATAGACATGATGTTCAGCTCCTTAATATCAACAACAAAGTAGACGGAGAGGGACTTGAACCCTCAAGGGTTTCCCCACACGCTCCTAAGGCGTGCGCGTATACCAATTCCGCCATCCGTCCATCTTTGTCTTTTAGAAAATGTGGGCCATGTGAGGCTCGAACTCACGACCTTACGCTTAAGAGGCGTCTGCTCTACCAACTGAGCTAATGGCCCTAAATTAGGATAATTAGATTATAGCAAAAAAAGAGCGGCAGCGGAGCAATAAGATTATGCTCAGGTACTGCCAACACAGATATTTTAACATATTTTTGATATATCTAGCAAAGCCTATCGTTGCAAACATATTTTTACCTTGCACCTATATCAAAATTAGATATAATAGACTCTATCAATATTATAAATTGAGGTCATGCATGAAAAAATTACTTTGTAGCTTACTTAGTTTATCTTTGCTTACTGCTCCGGCAGCGCAAGCGATAGACTTGGGCGACTTTGACAACATTGACGCCATCATGGAAGACAATGCCCTCACCGACACCGCCAACCGGTACGGTTCTATCCAGTTGTCTTTCTTTCCGGAGCTTGCCACTCGCTTAGGGTTTGAATCGGCAAACAACCAACTAGACCAACGCGATCCAGAACGAGATGCGCAGGCCTTACGTGCCTATAATGTTGTGGAAGAATCTTTTGCAGATGTCGACCGCAACAGCCTTTCTGAAGCCAAAAAAACGGAATATGATATTTTGAAAGGCCGTTTAGCCTACGATCATTGGAACTTAAACAGAAATCGTTCCTCTCAAGATCCTTTACTGTATGCACAAGTATTTGATGCCATTTATGATTTGCGCTTGAAACAACTGAACTATCAGGATTTGCAAGACCGCGATTTGACAGCCCGCGTCAATGCTTTGGTGACTACAGCTGAACAAGCTCAAAGAAATTTGGCCAATCCGCCTTCTTTCTTGGCTCAGTTGGCTATGGAAAAAGCCTATTATGCTTATCTGTCTTTTGAGGAGGTTGCTCAGTACTTGCTTTCTCGTGCCAAAGACGATGTGACCCGCAATCAAGCCCGCACCGATACTCGCGAGGCAAAAAAGGCCATTAAAAGTATGTTTGATCTTTTTAAACGCTTGGCGCAAGAAAATCAAGAGCAGGATTTCCGTTTGGGAGCAAAAAACTATTTTTTCATCCTAAACAATCTCTATTTTATCAACGAAAAACCGCGCACGTTGGAAAAACTTTTGGAAAAGAATTTTCTTTCCGCACAACAAAATTTAGCCAAAGCCTTAGAAGCCTTTGCCTTGCCTGAAACGGAAGAAGAAACATTGCTGGAAAATATCCATGTGCCCGGTGAAGAAACTGCAGAAGCAGAAGGCGTCACCGTCAGCAGTATTGATGCAGAAAATCCGGAAGAAATTGTGGCTGAAGAATCCGTTGAAGCAAAACCTGTTAAAAAGGAAAAGAAGAAAAAGAAAAACAAAAAAGAACCCTTGATAAAAGCCTCTTCTTTTTATAGTATTGCTCAGCGGTTAACCGAAGGTGTGAAAAATCAAGATTTTGTAGCCGCTCTTAACAAAGAGTCTGCCAACTTGATTAAATTCTTCATTCAAGACGATACCTTGCCCGTATCCGGCGTTAAATTTTACGTAAAACAAATGCCTTCCTATTATGCCTATTTGCAGCCATACCGTTTTATGGCTCCTTTTGGCACTCAAGGAAATCCCGTTTATGATTTCTTCTTACGTGTACCCTCCGGCAATGAAAGCACTAAGCAAGAAATGCTCAACCGCGATTTCAACTTGCCTACATTAAAACTCTTGATGGCAGGTCAGTTGGTGCCCGGTTTGGCTTATCATGCCACGTATAGCACCCCCAATTTGTCCTCCTTCCGCAAAATGTATCCTGTTGATACCTTGAAAAACGGTTGGGAAGTGTACGCACAGCATTTAGCCAGCGAACGCGGATATATCATCACCGATGAAGAACTTTTATTCTTGGCTTGGGCCGATTATGTACGCGCCGCACAAGCATTGGTGGACTATCGGCTGCATACCGAAGAATACACTTACGGACAAGCCTTGTCTTGGTTAACAGAGCAACACGGTTTTGAAAAAACTCAAGCAGAAAGTATGCTCAAACAAGTGGCCGCTCAGCCGGCACAAGCCATTAGCTACATTTACGGCTATGAGGTGCTTAAGAATCTACGCGCTAAATACCAAAAGAAACAAGGTAAAAAATTCTCATTAGGTGACTTTCATTCCAAAGTCATGGAAGTTGGGTATATCCCTGCTGACCGGTTGGAAGCGGAAATGGAAAATGCTTATAAACTAGAAAAAACCAAGTTAACACAAGCCTTATCCACTCCGTTCTATTTAAAATAAAAAACCCCCCGCTGATGCGGGGGTTTTTTAAATCAAAAAAATCTAAAACCAACCAAAACGTTTCTTGGCAGGGATAGGCGCTACCGCGTGAGTATTGCCCAGCACCCCCAGCAGTATCCCGGCCTGATCCACTACCGCCACTAAGGGTTGCCCTTGATCCAAGATGGCTTGCGCTTTTTCTGCCGGCTGCTCCGGCAACAAAGCCTGAGCCTCACTCATTACAGAGCCTGCCGTAGAAACGGGCGCATAAAAAGCCAACTCTGCCGTACGAATAAATCCTTTTAATTTGCCATTCTTATCAGTGACAAAACAGGCCGTCGGCAATTTTTTGCGCGGTAATGTTTTAAGTTTTTCCACAATATCGGAAAGTTTATTATCTGTACGAAAAGACAAAAAATCCGTACTCATCATCGCAGCGGCACTGCCTTCTTTCCACGCAGAAGATTTCTCCAACAACTGCACAAAATGCGTCGGAAGCAGTGTTTTCATTTTTTCCCGTTGAGGTACAGAAAAAGCAGAAAAAATTTCAGCTGCTTTTCTTACCTCTAAACGGGCCAACACATGGGCCCCTTGTCTGGCAGGCAAACGGCGCAAAATAGCGGCCGCTTTATCGGCCTGCATCGGATTTAAACATAAAACCATATACTCCGCTTTCAAAGGTTTTAAAAGTTGCACCGCTTCATGCGTAGCCAACCCTGCCAGCGCTTTGGCGGCAGATTCGGCAGACGCGGAAATAAACTTTTCCGTTATCCAAGAAGTTAGATTTGTGTTTGTTGTGTTTATCATATATTTAAATTACAACTTTAAAAAAAACCTGTTTTTATTATAATAAATATTAAAGGGGTTGCGCCGCAGACGAGCGCCCGACAAGGGGGACCTATGTTTTTTGATAAGCCTGTAAATGATTTAACTTTCGAGGACGTGGTGGCTTTTTGCCAAAAGCAAATTCCGGAAGGAAAGCAACTTGATTACAAATACCTTCTCCCCAAAAACAAAGAAAAATTTGCCAAAGTTATCGCTTCTTTTGCCAACGCGATGGGCGGTACGGTGATTATCGGCGTTAATGATGATAAAAACGACAAACCCCGCGCGCCCTTTATCGGTATTGCTTATCATGAAAAAATGCGAAATACCATTGAAGACATTATCCAAACTTATATTGATCCCATTGTTTTTGTAGATGTAAATATTTGTGTCAATAAAACGGGGGATCGTATGTTTGTAGTAGTCAACATTCCGCAAAGTAATTTAACCCCCCACCTGGTGGGAAAACTTAAACGCACCTATATCCGCACCGGGCAAAGTAGTCGGCCGGAGGTGATCGCCCACCCCGAAAAATTACCCTGGCTTTTAGACCATCGCAAAAAATCAGAAAACTTACGTCATATTCTTTATGACAAAGCAGAAAGCCATTTTGAAAACTATTTAAAAACTAAAAATGTAAACTCGCAAGGGCTTTCGGTAGCCACGCTTTCACTCATGCCGCATTATCCGGAGGAACCGTTGACTGATTATCGTCAACTTCCGGAATTAATTTACGCATGCAAAAATTGTTCCCCCATTCAACAAAGTATAACCTTACAACCGGTGCAAGACGGTTTGGCCGCCATAGAAGGTGCGCGCGGAGTACATCGTTTGGTAGAGTTTAATTCCTATGGACTCATAATGGATAAATGGAGTGTGGCGGAAACTTTGCAATTTAACGGGCATGATTGCTTAGGGGTTGACTTTGAAAAATTAGCCCAACGAACCGCCGAGTTTTTTCAATGTGCTTTAATTTTCTTAAACAAACTCTCCTTTGGCGGTCCTTTATATTTTAGATTCAAAATGAATAATACGCGCGGTCTGCGCGCTCATTTAGCCAACAATACGGCTACTGTTTTAGAAGATTATATCCGCATGGACGAAGTGTATAACATTACCGAAATTTCGGCCCGTTTACCGGAAATTTTATATAAAACTTTGCAGGCGGCGGCATGGTCTTTGGGATTAAGACTCAGTGAAACAGAAATGCAAACCCTTATCGAACGCATGATCAAAAAATGAAAAAAGGCTTTACAATGATAGAATTGTTGGTCGTAGTATTGGTTATTGCCGTTTTGACGGCAATAGCAGTCCCCTATTATCAAAATGCCGTACAAAGTGCCCGAAACAGCGAGGCGATGATTTGGTGGGGGCAGGTAAAAAGATTTGGTTCTTTTAAATCCATGAATGAAGACCGCGCTCAAAGAATGGAGCGTTCTGCCAATGAACGTTTGAAAAATTTTTCATTACAAATCACCTGTGTAGAAAAAGAGACCGATTCTTCTCAACCTTGCTGGGAGGCTACGTTAACATTGAAAAAGCCCAACCAACCTATTCAATATTTTCTCACCACTCAAAATAACTTTAAAGAAATTCTGTGCGTCCCTTTGAACAATGCCGGAGAAAACTTCTGTCAAATCCAATCCGGACACGAAGAAGGCCCCAATGCCCTATCAGGCGACAAACCTGCCTACATTTTGCATAACTAACCCTTTCGGACACGCGTAAGGAAATACCTATAGAAAAACGGCTTAAATTTGCTATGATGTATATATGCAAAAAACAGTTAAAGTAGGTTCTATCAAAATTTCAAATCAACTCCCGCTGGTCTTTATGGCGGGCACGTGCGTCATAGAAGGTGAAAAACATTATATTGACACCGTCAAAACCCTACAAAAAAATATTGCCAAAACAGGACACCCCTACATTTTAAAAGCATCTTTTGACAAAGCCAACCGCACTTCTTTAAGTGCCTATCGCGGGCCGGGCTTAGCCAAAGGTTTGGATATTTTAGAAAAAGCCAAAAAAATCACTGGCCTGCCCTTAGTAGTAGATGTGCATGAACCATGGCAAGCCGAAGAAGCTGCCAAAGTGGCAGACATGTTGCAAATTCCTGCTTTTTTGTGCCGCCAAACAGATTTAGTGCTTGCTTGTGCCGCTACCGGCAAAGCCGTTAATATCAAAAAAGGCCAGTTTTTAGCACCGGCAGCGATGGAGCAAGTGATTAAAAAAATTGAATCCGAAGGAAACCATAATATTTTGCTGACAGAACGTGGGGCCAGCTTCGGTTATGGAGACCTAATTGTGGATATGCGTTCTTTGGAAATCATGAAACAATTTGGCTATCCTGTGATTTTTGATGCCACCCACTCCGTACAAAAACCCGGTGCCTTAGGTTCTGCCACCGGCGGAAATAGTGCGTTGGCTCCCATTTTGGCCAAAGCAGCCGTAGCCTTAGGCATTGCCGGTGTGTTTTTTGAAGCGCACCCCAACCCCAAAGAGGCTTTGTCTGACGGGCCCAACTCATTAGATATGAAGCAATCTGCCCAAATGGTCAAACAACTTTGTGCCATTGACGAAGTAGTTAAAAAATTTAAATAGGTAAAAACATGGCAAATACTTTTCCCCCCACCATCGGTTGGTATTTAAAAGTATTAGCCATTCTGTTGATGTTTTGTGTGGCGGCATTTTTCGCTTTGTCTTTTGCCTTTAAAAAATTGCCGACGCCTTATCAACCCCACCAGCCTTCGGCTGAAATTACCCCGTGGCTAAGTTAGAGGTATCTATGCAATACAATGAACAAGAGGTTTTGGAAACTGCCGTAAATGTGTTAGAGGTAGAACACAAGGCATTGGAGTTAAGCAAAAAAAGTTTAGATGAAAATTTTTTAAAAGCCGTTAAAGCCTGTGCCGAAACAAAGGGACGCGTCGTTATTTTAGGTATTGGAAAAAGTGGCCTGATCGGTCGGAAAATTGCAGCCACCTTAGCGTCCACCGGCACGCCCTCTTTCTTTGTTCACCCCGTAGAAGCCCTACACGGAGATCTGGGCATGATTATGAGCGGAGACGTAATTTTAGCGCTTTCTTTTTCCGGCCAGACCGAAGAAATTAATCGCATTCTCCCCTCTTTAGCCCGTCGGAAATTAACGATTATTTCCATGACCGGGCACGAAAATTCCAAATTAGCCCAAATGTCGGATATTCATATCAAAATTTATATCGACCATGAGGCCTGCCCCTATAATTTAGCCCCCACCGCTTCTACCACCGCCACGTTGGCCGTAGGCGATGCTTTGGCCGTATGCTTAATGAAGGTGAAACACTTTGAAAAGACCGATTTCGCTATGTTTCACCCCGGTGGTTCTTTGGGAAAACTGCTTACACAACACGTCAAAGACTTAATGAGACAAGGAGATCACAATCCCATCGTTTCTGAAAAAGCCACCGTTAAAGATGCCTTGCTGGTGATGACTAAAAGCAATGCTGCCGGTGCCACTAGCATTGTAGATGAAAACGGAAAACTGTTGGGCTACTTTACCGATGGCGATTTGCGTCGGGAATTACAGAAAGGACAAGACTTTATTAATCAAAATATCACCCAAGTCATGACCCGTAATCCGCATTATATTTTAGATACGGCTCCCGCTATTGAAGCAGCCAAAATGATTCATTCCACTCATGTAGACAATATTCCTGTTTTGGACAAAACCGGTAAAGTGGTGGGTATTATTGATGAAAAGGATTTGATTGAGTTTATTGCTCTATTGGATAAAAAAGCATGAAAAAACTAGCCTTTTTCTTTTTGCTTACACTTTGCTTAACGGCCTGCTCTGCTGATGAAGAAAACACCGCAGGTGAAGATTTGCAACGTGCAGAAAACGTCACGATTTTTGAATCCAAAGACAGTCAACACAAGTGGTTATTGCGGGCTGACGAAGTGGATTTTGATGATTTAAACAGCGCCATTTTGCATAATCCGCATCTTTTGTTGCGTGAAAACGGGCAGGACAGTGCGCAAATCAGCGGTAAACGCGGCACTTTTGACTATACGAAAAAATTAGTCACCATCGAAGGAGATGCATTGGTCAAGTCTTTCACCGAACAGGTGACCCTTGCTACAGAGCGTTTCTTTTATGATGTGGAGAACGACCGTATTTGGTCCGACCAAAAGACAACCGTCACCAGAGCCAGTGCCAAAATTACGGCGCGCGGCGGTATTGAGACAGATTCTAAACTTACTAAAATAGAGTTTAAGAAACAAAGCACTCAACTGCCGGCTGATTTAAAGGAATTTCAAGGGGCACGCCCATGAAAAATTACCGTCTTTTTCTTTTAACCGGTATGGGAGTCTTGTTAAGCGGTTGTTTTTCTCTTAAAAACAAGCAAGAGATTTCTGCCGTCGGTCCTAATATAGCAACACAACAAACACTGATTCAACAAAAAACACAAAAAATAAAGGACAAAAAGGACAATGCCCCTCAATTTCCGGAAGTATTGGGAGGGGTGGTATCCAGCGAACGTTGGATTATTTATAAAGAAAAAGAGGAAGAAGAATTTGAAGGAAATGTCTCTTATGACAACGGCACCTACGTCTTTCGCGCCCAATATGCCCTTTCTCAACGTAAAAAAAGCCTTATTACCGCCAAGCATTCTGTCTATTTGCGTAAAAATGAACCAGAAAATGCCTATTATGAAATTTATGCAGACAAGGCTTCTTTTAACTATTCCACCGGTGCCGGGCAAGCGTCTGCAAACCGCAAAAAAAGAATCAAATTGGTTTATCAAAACTCAAAAGGCGATTTGATGACCGCTTTGGCAGAGCGCGCTGATTTTAATACGAAACAAGAAACTTATGTACTTAGCGGAAATGTCTTTGTCACTTATATTGATAATCTAGGCAAAAAAACAACCTTGCAAGCCGATAAAATTTCCGCCAGAAAAAAGGACAATTATGCCCTTTTGCAAGGAGACGCGGTCATTGAAAATCAAGATTATACTTTGCGCTCTCAAACCATTGAATATGACGGCAATCAAAAAATGGCGTATGCCTATGGAGACCGCCCCCTAGCCAATGGCAAAACGCAAGACGGCACATTTGCTATAATAGCAGACAAGATGTCTGCCGAGACAGACAACCGCAAAATTAAACTTTCCGGTCTGGTAGAAGGCTGGGTCGTGTCTGAACAAATTAATAACTCAAAAGCCAATGAAACTTTTAACGTTTCATTCTAGGATAAATTATGGAACTGCGCAGCAATAGCATTGTAAAAGTATATAAAGACCGCATGGTCGTAAAAGGAGTAGACATTCATGTTAAATCCGGCGAAATTGTGGGATTATTGGGTCCCAACGGTGCCGGTAAAACAACTACCTTTTATATGATGGTGGGTTTTATCCGCCCCACACAAGGACAAGTATTTATTGACAATCAAGACGTCACTGAGCTGCCCATGTATGAACGCGCCAGACACGGGCTGGGATACTTGGCACAAGAGCCGACCATTTTTAAGGGACTAACGGTAGAAGAAAATCTATTGGCGGTGTTGGAACGTATTTTAGACGATAAAAAAGAGCAAAAACGCCGCGTAGATGAATTGTTGACCGAATTCGGTTTAAGCAAACTAGCCAAACAAAAGGCATGGACCCTCTCCGGCGGAGAAAAACGCCGCATGGAAATTGCCCGCTGTATGATCAGCAATCCTAAAATTATTTTATTGGACGAACCTTTCGTCGGAATTGATCCTATCACCGTATCTGATCTGCGCCAAATGATCTTTAAACTCAAAGACAAAGGTATCGGCGTATTGATTACAGATCATAACGTCAGAGAAACCTTGCCTCTTACTGAGCGTGCTTACTTAATTTATGACGGCAAAATCTTGGTAGAAGGGGACCAAAATACCCTTGTTAATGACCCCAATGCCCGTAAATTATATTTAGGTGAAGATTTTAAAATGTAAGGTTATCCATGACGGCCGATTATAAAAATGTTGTTAAAAGCCTGCAAAGCACCTTTGGCAAAGCCTTTTATGATAAAGCGCAGTACATACCCGTAGCAGAAAATATTGCCGCTTTATTTGAGGGTTTTCGTTCGCTTCTCTGCCAATATCAACTCTGCAACACCGGCTTAAACCAACAAGTATTACTTAAAAAATATGCAGCCGAATTGGAACAAGAGATTTTAAACTCGCTGTGTTTGTTTTGCCAACAAAAAGCAGATTGTGCCGCCTGCAGGTTGCAAGCCGCCTGCATTACCAAATCCTTCATTGAGGCTTTGCCCGATATTCAAAATTTACTCATTACCGATATTCGTGCCGCTTACGAGGGAGACCCTGCCGCTGTAGATGAAATAGAAACGCTGCTTTGCTACCCTGGTGTAATGGCTATCACTTATCAACGCATGGCCCACTTTTTATATAAACAAGGGGTTCGCATCATTCCGCGTATTATTACAGAGCATGCCCACAGCCTCACCGGTATAGATATTCACCCCGGTGCCAGCATTGGTCCGTCTTTCTTTATCGATCACGGTACCGGTGTAGTTATTGGGGAAACGTGTGTTATTGGTGCTAATGTAAAACTCTATCAAGGGGTCACTCTCGGTGCCAAAAGTTTTCCGCTAGATGCCAATGGCAACCCCGTCAAAGGCATTAAACGTCACCCCAATTTGGCTAACAACGTAATTATTTATGCAGAAACAACCGTTTTGGGAAATATTACCATCGGTGAAGGTGCGGTCATCGGGGCCAACAAATGGATTACCCATGATATCCCCCCTCACAGCAAGGTCAATTAATTTTAATAAAAAAAAGCGCAACGTTTAGTTGCGCTTTTTTGTTTGTTTATGAAATTAAATATTGCACTCTCCAAACGAAACACTGTTCATGCCGTAAGCATCACAGCCTTGTTTGCCGGTTGCATCTTGGCAGAAAAGTTTTTCTCCGGAGTCGCGATAAGCCTCACAAACCGCTGATTTATCGACGTCTGTTCCGCTTCCGTCACAATATTGTGGAGCCACTTCTCCTAAAAATAAAAATGAAGTACCTGCATGGTCTCCTCTTAGACGAGTAGCACAAACTGCATTGGGATATTGCACCGGAAACATTCTATAGGAAAATTCTTCCGTATCTGCAAAAGAAGAATCTAATTGCCCCTTATCAATAGACCCTTCGGTATAATCGCCTATATTTCTATCATCCATTACGCGCAGCTTAGATTCCGCCATGCGCTTAAGCATCATACTGACTTCGGCAATGCGGGATTTTTCCACCGCTCTTTCATACATGGGTACGGCCATTGTCACCAATATTGTCACAATCATCACCGCTACCAAAATTTCCGGCATTGTAAATCCTTTTTTCATACTATCTCCTAATCTAACCCATATACATTGCAAGATTCTTCGTCTATCTCAGTACAGGTAAATTCCGTACCCGAAAACTCAAATTCCGCCAGATAATTACCCTCATATTTTGTAATGGAAATTCCACAATTTCCCGTTAAAGAGTAAGAAAATCCTCTCCCTTGCACCTTATCATCAGCCACAACAAATCCCGCCGGCATCGTATCGGGACCTACAATATCCAAAGCCGTCATTTTTTTTCGATCATCTCTTAAGTCGGCCCATTCTTCCACTCCAAATTCCGCCACCAAACGCTCACAGGAATCATGTAAATTTTTAGCCATTGCCTGCGCTTTGGAAAAACGCCCCTTTTCTACAATTTTGCGATACTGCGGTAAAGCCACAGAGGCTAAAAGCCCCACAATAATCACCACCGTCAGCATTTCCATTAAAGAAAAACCTTTTTTGTTCATCTTTTTCTCCTTATAGCTGATTCCATGTATTGGCCGCCCACACGGAGCAGGCTTTTGCCCCTTCCGGCCCACAGACAAACTCTTTTCCGTTAAATGAAATGATCGCTTTGTCCTTATAGTCCCCTTTGATAGGTCTGGCAATAATAAGACTGTTTCCATCAGACAAATCAGGAGACATTTCATATTCAAAATTTTCTGTTTGCAATATACCCGTTGCAATGCCAGATTTTGACGGAGCATACGTGCCTTTTATGGTAATATCCAACTTTTCAAACCCGAACCCTTGATTTTTCTCTAAAGCTTTTGGATAGTCAGAAAATCCTCTCTGCCATAAAATTCTTTCCTGAGATTCATAAATAGAACGCAATAATGTCTGCACTTCAGCAATACGCGTGCGCTCTACGGAACGACGATATTTAGGCAAAGCTACTGCCGACAAAATACCGATAATAAATACTACCGCCAACAATTCTACCAGCGTAAAACCCTTTTTCATAACGGTTCCTCTCTACGTGTACTATACTTCCTAACCATTATAACTAAATTTAAATGCTTCCGTCATCTGCTTTATAAAGCCAAATTTGCTATTATATCCAATGGAATGATGAAGTAAATTTTTTAGCATGGAGTATATATGCGCATTCAAGATGACATTCAATTAGATTATTGCGACGTGCTTTTACGTCCCAAACGCTCTGCTTTGGCTTCTCGCTCTCAAGTAGACATTATCCGCAAATACACCTTTAAGTGGTGTCCGAAAGAAATAGAAGCCACCGGCATTGTTTCTGCCAATATGTTTACTACCGGTACCATAGAGATTGCCCAAGAAATGCAAAAACAAAAACTATTTACCGCTTTGCATAAACATTATTCTGCAGAAGAACTGTTAACTTTCTTGAAACAAAACGCAGAGCAAAACCAAAACAATGATTTAATTTTTATCAGCTCCGGCGTATCCGATAATGATTTTGAAAAGTTAAAAACAGTGATGGATAGCGGTTTAGCCAACAATATTTGTATTGATGTGGCCAACGGTTATTCTCCGTATCTGGTCAATTATGTCAAAAAAGTTCGTGCCGCATGGCCGCAAGCGTTGATTATGGCCGGAAACGTAGTGACGGGCGATATGTGCGAAGACTTAATTTTAAGCGGAGCGGATATTGTAAAAGTGGGCATCGGGCCCGGCTCTGTCTGCACCACCCGCAAATTAACCGGCGTAGGCAGACCGCAATTTTCCACCGTTATTGAATGCGCCGATGCAGCGCACGGCGTCAGCGGTATGGTTTGTGCCGATGGAGGCTGCACCGTACCGGGAGATGTGTGCAAAAGTTTCTGTGCGGGCGCAGATTTTGTGATGTTGGGCGGTATGTTGGCCGGCCATGAGGAAAGCGCCGGAGAATTATGCACCAAACATTTTCAAACCGGAGAAGTGGACTTGATTGACGAAAACTCCTGTGCCATGAAATTGGTGGAAAAACAATACAAAAAATTCTATGGCATGAGTTCCGAATATGCCCAAGAAGCCCATTACGGCGGTATGAAAAAATATCGCGCCAGCGAAGGCAAAGTGGTAGAAATTCCTTTCAGAGGACCGATTGAACACACCTTGCTGTCTATTTTGGGCGGATTGCGCAGTTGTATGACTTATATCGGTGCAAAACGCTTAAAAGATATGCCCAAATGTGCCACATTCTACCGCGTTAACAGACAGTTAAACAATATATTCGGTGAAGAATAAACATAAAATGCATGTAAAAACCCCTGCACAGCGCAGGGGTTTTTGCATGTGGTTAAATATGTTTATTCTACATAACATCCAGTTGACACATACGGTCCAGAGCCGGAAGTACAACTAGTACCGGCTTTGGAAAAGCCAAGTTTTTTACATAAAGAAGCATCCGGAGACATACAATGACGCTTCCCGTTAAAAATACTTAAATTGGGATAATCAAAGTCATTACTTCCATTTCTGCGATAAGCCAAACTACCACCGCCGGAGATAGTGGTATGATCTATACGATAATTAAAATGCTTTGTTTTATAATACTCTCCACTGGCGGGATTTCCGCTCTCATCCGTAAAAGAGATAGATAATTCCTCAAAGGGATAATATTGACTTACCGTCCCCATCTCCATATTTTTAATAGCTAAAGCATCATTAATGGCCTTGATAGTCGCCCATGCTTCGGCCGTACGAGATTTTTCTACTGCCGCTTGGTATTGCGGCAAAGCCACCGCAGACAAAATGCCAATAATCAGCACCACTACCAATAACTCAATCAGCGTAAAACCGCTGATATTGCGTTGAGACATTTTTTTCATATCCAAAACTCCTTTTTTGTTAATTTTTTCCTCATAGAAAAAATTTAACAAAAAAAAAACCAAGTCAAGATTTTTTCAAGTTTCCCTAAGAAAGACACAGCAAATCTTCTTTTTATTTTTTAAGGTATAAAATATCGCTCTTTTAACACAAAGACCTTCGGAAATGTTAGAATAAATCATACTTCGCAGATTATAATCTGCGACAAAGGAGACAGAAATGATTAACAATGGTGACAAAGTAAAATTTGATTATACCTTAACCGTAGATGGCAAAATTCAAGATACTTCTGCCGGTCGCGGTCCGTTGGAATATACGCACGGAGCAGGGCAGATTATCGTTGGTTTAGAAGAAGAATTAGCCTCTATGAACGTAGGAGATAAAAAGACTGTACAAATCAAAGCCGAAAAAGCCTATGGTCCCGTTTTGCAAGAAGCCATCCGCCGCGTACCCAAAGAAGCCGTAGGCGGAGCTGAAAACTTAAAAGTAGGCGATATGGTGGGTGCCAGCAATGCCGGCCACACGTTCCGCGCCATCGTCAAAGAGATTACCGACAAAGAAATCACGTTGGATTTCAATCACCCTTTAGCCGGTAAAGATTTGACCTTTGAAGTAGAAATTAAAGAAATTAACAAATAAATCTTTTCATCAAAAAGCCCGCTTTAAGGCGGGCTTTTTTTATCAAAGCACTTCTTAATACAGGGTGCTTAATTAACGCACTCCTATCAAGCCATATCCTTCCACTTTGCCTTTAATGTCTTTTATCAAAAAGACATCCCAATGGGTAGAAGTATATTTTCCACGCGCATCTACTAAGTCCATTTTCACTTGGAATGCATTGCCTGAAGCCAAACTTTCCGAAGATTTGAACATCTGTCTGCTTTCATCGGCACTGCGGATAAACTCTTTAAAGAATTCTCTGTTTTCTGTAGTGCGTCTGTTGCGCCCCGTACCGGAAAGGAACACATTATTAGCAAAAGTGACACGGAAATTCAAATCCAATACCACCGCCGGCAAGTCTACATACTCTAAGGTGCGCATAAAACTTTGAGAAGATTCTCCCAATGTTTTACTGGCCTCACGCAGTTCAATACGCAGACTTAAAATACGAGACATAATGCCTACCAATTCTTCAGCTCCTTCTGCAAAATGGGCTCTCGGCTCGGCCGAAGCAAAACACAACGCACCCGACACTTTTCCCCCCACGTATAGCGGAGCGGCAATCAAGGATTGGAAACCCTTCTCTTTGTGAATGCAGCGAGAGCAGGCACTATGTTTTAAATCGCCGAAAACTACCACATTATCATCTTTTACATCAAACAAACATTCTTCCACCGGAAACACCATATATCGCTCAATTTGGAACGGACTAGGGGTGGCATACACCACTGTCATTTCTTTGGCATTGGAGTCATTAAAACGCATCACGATACCGACACCAGCTTTAAATACTTTTTTGCCAAAATTCAAAATTCGGTCCACTTGCTCCGTAATTTCGCCTCTGTTTTCATTACTGATGGCATAAAGCTCACGAATATTCTTTTCGTGTTGGCGGCGGTCCGTCACGTCTTTAATCCATATAACCATTTCTTCTTGTCCGCTAATCGGCGTGCATAATCCTTCAAAAAAGTGATGTTTATCCTTAATATTCCACTCAAAATCAAAGGTTGTATTAATATTTACACTAAAGGCTTCTTTGATAGCAACCATTGCTTTATTGGCCGCATCTTCAGACCAATATTGCGTGGGTGTTTTATTTAAAAAGATAGAGGCTGCTTCCTCTGCGTTTAAATAAGGCAGATTGGATGTCACTTCTTTCACACAACCGTTTCTATCTGTTTTTAAATACAAACCAGGCAATAGTTGGCGCATGCTACGCAGTTCCAAAGCCTCTTTGGAGTTTTGAGAGATATGCGCGATCATATCCGACAAATCCGTCAGAAGCACCATCAGCGAATTTTTACCCGGAATATCCAGCGGTATTAATGTCACCGTCACTTCAAGTTCCGTATCGTCTTTGGTAAACAAAGTTGCCACAAAGCGGGCCTGACCGATACTTCGCAAACTTTGCGCCGCTTTATCAAACTGATGATTTACTTTATCTTTGTTTTTCTTGTTTTTAGATATAAAAAGTTGTTCAAAAGACATGGACAACAGTTCTTCTTGGCCATACCCCATCAGCTCGGCAAGGAACTTATTTGTTTGTTCAATACGTCCGAAAACGTCGTTTTCGTAATTAATGGAAAAAACGGCCCCGTCCGTCGCTTCCAACAAGGCATGAAGTTGAGCCGAACGTTCCTGCAAAATATCCATTAATTGTTTTTGATAGGCCATATTGCGGAAAATAAAAGCATATTTTCCGTTTTTCAAAGAAATGGCATTGACCCTGACGGGCACCGTTTCCAATCCGCTGGCCACATGAATATTGAGATCTCTGTTTTCAAAATTCCCGACTTTGGGCAAAGATTTCAAACTTTCCATTATTTCAGGAATGCTTTCTTGGTTAAAGAGTTTGATAATTTCTTGCCCTTTTAATTCGTCTTTTCCCAACTGACATAAGTGACAAAATAAGTCATTACAATCGGTAATTTTAAATTGTTCCGAGCAAATGACATAAGGCTCGGTGTTGGGCAACGTCACTTCTTGCGGAGGGAGCGGCTTTAACACTATTTTTTTAGTAGCCGCCGCAGAAGCCAAAACAGCAGAAGTAGGCGGTTGTGGCTTGCCGGAAGAAGCGTCCTTCTTTTCTACGCTTACCAAGTAATCGGCTTCTATCAGCCCTTCTTTTGTATCACGACAATTAAAAGGGGTCAATGTCAAATGTAGATGTATTTTGCCGGTTGCATGAATACGTGAGGGGAATTTTTTGGCTGCTCTATCAAAATCCAACACATAATCCATTTCCGCCATTTCTCCGCGGCTTAACTTGCGTCTGACATCTAAAGTCAAAGCAGGGCGCACATAAACATTGCGGTAAAAATTACGATCATTTTCCGTCAAACAGAATAAATCTCGCGCCGCTTTATTCATCGTAGAAATATATCCTTTTGTGTTGAGCACAAACGCAGGCATTAGCGCCAGTTCAAAAATATGTTTATATTTTTCCCGATCGCTGCGCAAATCACGCAAAGTTCTATTCGTATCAGTGACGTCACGCAAGAATACGATTACGATTCTTCTGCCTAAATATTTTGACAGCATAGCCGTCATTTCCAATTCTATAGGCTGTCCCGTTTTTTTAACAAAATGAAGTTGAGAAGGTTCGTCCGAATGTTCCAAACGGTTTAACACCGCATCAAATTTTTCTTGGGCGAAAATTTGATGTTCTGAGGCCACAAAATCCACAAATTTCTTATGCAAAATATCTTCTTGCAATTCATATCCAAGTATTTTACAGGAAGATTTATTAGCATAAATTACTTCGGAATCTTCCAAAATCAAAATTCCTTCGCGGGCATTTTCCACCAAGAGGGAATTTTTCTCTCCGGACTCCCGTATTTGCTTTTCCATCTTGGTCTTTGCGGTAATATCTTCCGAAACTTTTAACAAATAATCCGGCTCACCTTGAACGGTATACAACGGTGTTTTTACCGTATGCATAATTTTTACTCCTTCGGTAGGAGTAGATATTAATTCTTGCGCGATATTAAGTTCTTGTCTGCTATCAAAAACTCGCTTATCGGCATCGCGCATAAATTCGGCCTGTTCGGCACTGATATCGGTGCGATAATTCTCTTTTCCAATTACATCTTTTGCCATTACACCAAACAAGTCTTCGCTCTTTTTATTCCAAACGATATACTGTCCGGCACTATTTTTAACCGATAAAGCCACCGGCAAATTATCCACCACGTTTTGCAAGAAGTTTTTGGCTTTATGAATTTCCACTTCCTGTTGTTTCTTTTGAGTAATGTCTTCGGCAATTGTCAAAGCAATGTAAGGTTTGTTTTCTTTATCAAAAATAGGTGCTTTAATTAAATGCAGCAATATTTTTTTGCCGGAGGCCGTCACAAATTCTTCTTCCGGAATATCCAATACTTGGCCGTTGGAGAACATAATTCTCTCTCTTTCCAAATATTTAGCATTTTGACTTACGCCCAATTCTTCTTCTTCAAACATTTCTACTGCTTTTTTATTTCTAAAAGAAACTTCCTTGTCTAAACCACGTGCATAAATGGCCAACGGGGCATTATCTAAAATGGCTCTTTGTAAGTTTTGTACTTCTAATATCTTTTCCTTTTGCAATTTACTTTCCGTAATATCGCTTACCATCGTAATAACAAATTCAGGGTTTCCCTCCGAATCGCTCACCGGCACTTTTACCATTTCCAAAAAGCGTTTTTTTCCTTTTCCATCAATATATTCTTCTTCCGGTATATATAATATTTTTCCGGATTCCAAAATTTTGGCTTCGCGCGAAAGATAACTATCTCTCTGCTCTTGCGTTTCATGTTCCAAAGAGCCATTTTCATCTATTTCTTCTCTGCATACTCCACAAATTTCTTCACTTTTTTTGTTATGCAAGAGCATTTTGCCATATCTGGTACGAGCATATAAACCGATAGGAGCATTATCAATAATAGCAGACAAAAAGCCGTTTGCTTTGGTAATTTCCCGCTCCTGTTCCCTTTTTTGTGTCACATCTTCTACTAAGGTCAAAACCACCGGATCCAACCCCGGATACTTAATAGGCACTTTGATAATATGCAAGACTTTTTCAGCACCGTTGGAATCTATATAAACTTCATCGGGAGAATCAATAATTTTGCCATCTTCCAATGCTTGTTTTTCGCGCAAGGCATACTGACGTACAACCTCAGGATCCTGCTTGGGATTAGGAACACTGCTATATTTAAGATTCACCTCAGAAAAAATATCCCGCGCTTGTTTATTAAAAAAAGTCAATTGCCCTTCCGGTGTACGCACATACATACCCAAAGGCATATTATCCACAATAGCCTGCAACAAATTACGCTTTTCCAAAGATTCTTCTTCTTCCTTTTTTCTGGCAGAAATATCTTCAAATACTGTTAACAGCGAAATCAGCTCTCCGTCTTGATTAAAAGAAGGTACTTTCAATACAGACAAAGTCACTTCTTCTCCATGATTGTTTTTAAAACTCATTTGATGGCCTTGCGTACTTTGTTGGCTTTTTCTTACTTTTTGGTCCAACACCTCCAAAGCTGCCGTCAATTCACGCGGCAAAATATCTTTCATATTTTTACCGATGGCCACTGCCGCATTGATGAAAAATAAATCTTCTGCATGTTTGTTCCAAGACACACAAACACCTTTTTTATCTTGTACGCTAACGGCAAAAGGATAATTGTTAACCAAAGATAAATTGGTATGTTTTTGATATGAATTTTCTTTATACTGAGGTACTTCGTCAAAACTGAGCAAAATATATTTATCGGAAATGGCAGAAGCAGCCACGTTCATGTGAACCGATTCAATATCTTTGGTGACCATCTCTTTCAGCAATTTTTCCGATGAGTTTTTTTGCAGCAGTGCTTCAATATCCGTCATGGTTAAACCATAGGTAGAAATATTTTTTCCCACCAAATTCAGTGCCTCAAAACCGGATACGGAGGCAATTTTGTCGTTGGCAAACAAAACATTTCCCTGTCTGTCTAACAGACACGTTGCCACCGGCAACAGTTGCAAAAAAGACTGTAATTGTTCTACATTTTCAGAAAAATCTTGGGATTGAGAAAAGAAAGAAAATAATTTTTTTACCATAGCGATACCCTCGCGCGCGCGTAGTCACCGTCTTGATTAGGACGGTGTTCCTTATATGCTAATAAATTACCGCTATTCTTGCAAGATAAAATCAATATGTTTTTTGACGGCACACAACATCTGAGCCGACAAAAAAGATTTGATTTCTTTTGTAAACACAGGAAACAAGGGTAGATTCAGACTCGTTTTGTGACGGCAAATAGCAGTCCACCCGTTTGCAGTCGTAGGTTTCTTGACACTGCGGAAAAGAAGAGGAAGGAAAGTCAACCAAATACCAAGAAAATTCCAAGTTATTACCCAAAGATTTTAAAAAAGAGTCGCAGGAAGGGCTCATGCCCGCAGGACATTGCGGTTCTGGACTGACGGCCTGCAAACTAACGGTTTCTTGCAACAGGGTATATTCCTGATTATCGGCCGGGCGGCCTTGCACCATATACACATCAAAACAGGTAAAGCCATCTGTCTGTTCTTTTCCGCAAAAATATTGTTTTAAAATATCGTTTTCCGGGCAGGTATCTTGCACCTTTTTAGCATCTACACTCAAGTAATAGGGCTCTTCACGTTGAGTTTGCATTTTATAAGAAACCCCTTGTGAAATATTTGAGAAAAAAGAACAGCCACTTAAAAAACTTAGCAAAAACAATAATGATTTTTTCATATTTTCTCCTCTAACAAAGGATATTTGTTTTTTATCCTTTTTCCAAGCAGAAAATCAGATTATATTGATCGAATAAAATGACAACCGATGCTTTGCTTATTTTTTAAAGCTGCATATGTAATCAATAGTGCCGTTTGAGTACCGTTGCGCAAATCCAGCAATTCCTGATTCAATGCACACCCTTTGTAGAAAATATCTATTTCATTATGCAAGTGGCGCAAAATCTTTTCCGCTCTGCGCAAATGAATATCACTGCGCACCAGCCCCACATAATTCCACATGGTGCTTTTTAACGTAGCCAAATCCTGCTTAATTAAGTTTAAGTCAGGGGAGGCCGTCGGCATAACCCAGTCCTTTGGTTCCGGTAAGTGAAAAGTTTGTTGAGAGATGTCTTCAGCATCGGCCGCCGCACACAAATATCCGTGCGCCACTGCTTCTAACAAAGAAGTGCTGGCCAAACGATTGGCCCCATGATATCCGGTGCAAGCCGTTTCCCCGATAGCATTCAAATTCAAAATATTTGTGCGCCCTTTTACGTCAGCATATACCCCACCGCAAAAATAATGCGCGGCCGGCACTACGGGGATTCTATCTTTTGTAATATCCACCCCTTCTTTCAAACAAGTTTCATAAATGGACGGGAAACGCTGTTTAATATGTTCGGCCGGTTCGTGGGTGATATCCAAATAGGCACAATCATGCGATGTTTTCAAACGTTCTTCTTCTATAGCACGAGAAACCACATCACGCGGGGCCAAGTCTTTTAAGGGGTGATATTGAGGCATAAAAGCCTCACCATTTACATTGCGTAAAACAGCCCCCTCTCCTCTCAATGCTTCTGATATTAAAAAATTTTTACCTTTGGCAAATACGGTAGGATGAAACTGCACAAACTCCATATTCATTACACGTGCCCCGACCCGATAAGCCATCGCAATTCCATGCCCATAACTGTGGGCGGCATTGGTAGTGTGGCGATAGACTTGCCCCACACCGCCTGTAGCCAAAATTGTTTTCTTGGCGACAATGGCAAAAATCTCTCCGGTTTTATTATCTAACACATACGCCCCAAAACAGGTAAGCGGAGCATATCTGTCCATAATATCTTTAGAACTGTGGGAAAGTGTTAATAAATCAACGGAAGATGTATGTGTCAAAATAGTGACATTTGCATTTTTCTGCAATGATTTTTGAATGGAAGAAAGCAAAGAATGTCCGGTAGTATCTTTCCAATAAATAATACGGTTGGTAGTGTGGGCTCCCTCTTTAGTAAAAAGCAAATCCCCTTTTTCATTACGGGAAAAATTCGTTTTAAGTTCATTTAAAAAAATCTTTTTTACCGCAGCGCAACCGGCCAAAGAGAGCTCTCTTACCGCACTTTCGTTGCAAAGACCGGCAGTAGCCAACCGTACATCTTTTAACAAAGATTCCATATCTAAATCCGGCTCATACACAATTCCCCCTTGAGCCAAATCACTGTTTGCCACACTCAAATCTTTACAAGCAAGCAAGGTCACTTTTAAACCTTTGTTCGCCGCTTCATAGGCATACACCGCACCGGCAATTCCGGCACCGATCACCAAACAATCCGTTTGCAATATTTTCATACCTATATTATATGAAAAACCCCACTCAAAGGAGTGGGGTTTTCTAGAAAGAAAAAATTATTCTTTGCTGCAGCCTTGATCTGTACAATCCGTATAACCTAAAGATTGGCAAAATTTCTCACCATCTCCTTTGGCATCTCGTCCGGTACAAACATCTGACTGCTGACTGTGATACTGCATAAAAACTGTAATGGAATAAGGATAATCCCGAGAGCTTACCACTACTGAAGAATCCGGTGTAAATTGCCCCGTAAAACGCGTAGCCGATATATCATTTCCTTCGAAAGTAATGTCTTTGACATCTATAACCAAGTCTTCTAAATTCTCCGGTTTTTTATGATATTCATAATAAAACTCATCTGCCGCAGCTGCTACGGCATGGGCAATGCCTAAACCCTCATTAAAAACAGCCTTTTCCGTAATACTGCGATAAGAGCCCAATGCCAAACCGGCAATGATACCTATAATAACCACCACTGCCATCAATTCGGTAAGTGTAAAACCCATTTTTTGTTTTCTTTTTAAAATTCGCATAACTAACTCCTTTTTTATTCTTTTTTAAGTATATAGGTTTTTGAGCAGAAATTCAAATTTTCTTTTTGCTTAAAATTGATAGGAATATACTATAATAGAGAGAGATTTACTTTAGGAGAGATTATGCCAAACTTTCAAGTTTTGTCTACCACCGATGGAAATTTAGTGCCTTTGGAGCAAGTGCCGGATCCAGCTTTTAGTGAACGTATGTTGGGTGATGGTATTGCCATTGAACCTACCGCCGGATTTACCGTAGCTCCTTTTGATGGAAAAGTCGTCAGCGTACACAAAGCCTTACATGCCGTAGTAGTGGAAAGAGAAGGCTTACAGGTTCTTATCCATGTAGGAGTAGAAACCGTAAACTTGAAAGGACAAGGCTTCCGCGCATTGGTAGAAGCAGGCCAAACGGTAAAAGCCGGAGATAAATTAACCGAATTTGACTTAAACTTTATTACCCAAAACGCACCCAGCAATTTAATCATCATGATTGTCACCTCTCCGGACGGAGCCAGCGTTGTTCCTGCTGCGGCAGGGCCGGTGCAAGCGGGCAAATCTTTTGTATTTTCCGTACCCGGCATTGACGGAGAAAATGCCCCTGTTCAGCCACAGACTACTGAGTGGATTTCCTCTCGCAGTGTCACCATTTTTAACCCCAACGGTTTGCATGCTCGTCCTGCCGGAAAGTTGGCCTCTTTAGCCAAAGCCCATTCTTTTCCCATTGAAATTGTAAAAGAAAACAACACCGCCGACGTAAAAAGTTTAGTCTCCATTATGGGCCTTTCCATAGACAGAGGTAGCCAAGTGTTTTTGCGTGCCCCTGCTTCGGCCCCGCAAGCGGCAGAAGTGTTGGAAAAATTAATTACCGAAATTGAAAACGGTTTAGGTGAAGATATTCATGGTCAAACCGCAGAAACCAAAGCAGAAGATGAAAACGAAACCGGAGCCTTAACGGCTTGCGATGGTATTGCTTTCGGCAAAGCCTGTCAATTTTCAGACAGTCAATTTTCCTTTGAAGAAACCGCCGATAATGCTCAACAAGAGCAAACACGCTTTGCTCAAGTATTGCAAGCGGTTAAACAAGAAATTGAGGCTGAAATAAATAAAGCCACCTCCTGCACGAAAGAAATTTTGCGCGCTCACCAAGAACTTCTGCAAGATCCTTTCTTACTCTCACAGACCCAAGAAGGCATTCAATCCGGCAAAAGTGCCCCTGCCGCGCTAAATGAAGCCATTCGCGCCAGCATTGACGTGCTGAAAAAAACAAAAAATCGCTTTTTAATGGAGCGTATTTCTGATTTTAAAGATGTGCGCAAACGCTTGTTGGCTCAGTTGTGCGGACCCGGAAAAGCCTGCACCATTACCCAAGATTGTATATTGATTGCTACCGATTTACTTCCCTCAGACTTATCTTTATTTCAAGGCAAAGTAAAAGGCGTCATCCTTTCCGAAGGTTCTCCTACGGCGCACGTATCTATTTTACTGCGTAATATGGGCATTGCTTCTATCGTCAGTGCCGGAGAAAATGTGTTAGATATTACGGACGGTACGGAAATTATTTTGCATGCTTCAAAAGCCATTTTCTATACAGATCCTTCTCAAGAAGTAAGAGAAGAAATGTCTAAATTGTTGCAGATTCAACAACAACAACAGGAACAAAATCAAAAATTAGCCCACCAATCTGCCAAAACACAAGACGGCGTGGAAATCTTTGTAGAAGGAAATGCCGGAAAACAAGAGGAAGCGCAAGATTGTGCCGCCAACGGAGCCGACGGGCTGGGTTTGGTGCGTACTGAATTTTTATTCTTCCAAAGAAACACCCCCCCTACATTAGAGGAACAACAAGCCACTTATCAAGGCATTTTGCAAAGCATGAATGGCAAACCTGCCACTTTGCGCACGTTGGACGTAGGCGGAGACAAACCTGTTTCTTATATGCCCTTGCCGGAAGAAGAAAACCCGATTGTAGGGTTGCGCGGAGTGCGCAATTATCAGCAATATCGAGAACTGTTTTCTCAACAAATTCGTGCCATGTTGAAAGTTTCTTGTCCTCAACATTTACGCATTATGTTGCCGATGGTCGCTTTTGTGGAAGAATTTTTGGAATATAAGAAATTAATAGAACAAGAAAAAGAAGCATTAGGCATTCAAGCGCCCGTTCAAATAGGCGTGATGATTGAGGTGCCCTCTGCTGCTTTGTTAGCTGAGCAATTGGCCCAACACGCAGACTTCTTTTCCATCGGCACCAACGATTTGACTCAATACACCTTAGCTATTGACCGCGGTCACAAAACTCTTTGTGCCCAAGCCGATCCTTTGCATCCGGCAGTGCTTCGCCTCATCGAACTTACCTGTCAAGGTGCGCAAAAGCATGGCAAGCCCGTTGCCGTATGCGGAGCTATTGCCGGAGATATGCAAGCCGTACCGCTGCTGATTGGACTGGGCGTAAAAGAATTGGCCGTTGGGGCTGCCTGCATTGCCTCCATTAAGGCACGTGTGCGCAGCTTACAACATAAAGATTGCGTCCTTGCTGCTAAACAAGCGCTCAATTTGCAGTCATCAGCACAGGTGCGTGCTTTAGTCAAACAAACATTTGCTGTTAATTAAAGGAGAAACTACTCATATGAAAAAAATGATGGAGTCTTTCGGTCGGGGACTTGTCAAATTGGGCAAATCCCTTATGCTACCTATTGCCGTTCTTCCCATCGCGGGTCTTTTACTGCGATTGGGCCAGCCGGATTTATTAGACATCGCCTTTATCGCTGCGGCAGGGCAAGCGGTATTTACCAATATCGCGCTTGTTTTTGCCTTAGGTGTGGCTATTGGTTTTGCCGATGATAATCATGGGGCTGCCCCTTTAGCTGCTTATGTGGGATATATCATCTTAACCGCTTCTCTTAAGACATTAGACCCTTCCATTGATATGGGTGTTTTTGGCGGTATTATTGTCGGTGTGACTGCCGGTCTTTTATACAACAAATATAAAAACATCAAACTCCCTTCTTATTTGGCTTTTTTTGGCGGACGCCGCTTTCTGCCGATTGCCACCGGTGCTACCTGTCTTTTGATTGCCGGCATTTCTTACTTCATTTGGCCTCCGATTGCCCGCGTCATCGGTGCTTTTGGTGATTGGACCATTACCTCCGGCAATATCGGCCTTTTCTTCTACGGCTTAGCCAACCGCTTATTAATTCCGGTGGGCTTACACCACATCTTAAACAATTTGGTTTGGTTCCAATTTGGCGATTTCGAAGTCATTAAAGAAGGTGTCACCACCATTGTACATGGAGATCTAACCCGCTTCTTTGCCGGTGACCCTATGGCCGGTCCTTTTATGGCGGGCTTTTTCCCGATTATGATGTTCGGTTTGCCGGCTGCTACATTGGCAATGATTTCTACGGCTAAATCCACCCGTAAAAAAGCCATCGGCGGTTTGTTATTATCTATGGCTTTCACTTCTTTCTTGACCGGTATCACAGAACCGATTGAATTTTCTTTCATGTTCTTGGCTTTCCCGTTATATATATTACACTCCATTTTAACGGGTCTTTCTATGGTAGTCATGAACGTATTGGACGTAAAGTTAGGTTTTACGTTCTCCGCCGGATTATTTGACTATCTGCTCAGTTATGGTTTGGGCAAAAACGGATTGTATTTAATCCCCGTTGGCGTGGTATATGCATTGGTCTACTACATCTTGTTTAAATGGACCATTCTTAAATTCAACTTGCAAACACCCGGACGTGAAGAAGAACCCTCTCAAGAAAAACAAGAAGCCACTGCTTCTGCTGCTACCGAGCCGCAAACGGCCGCTGTAGCCGAAACGCAAGAACCCGCCGACAACAGCCGCGGTGCGCAATATTTGCGCGGTTTGGGCGGCAAAGATAACATCAAAACCATTGATGCCTGTGCCACTCGTTTGCGTGTAGAAGTAGTTAATGCCGACGCCGTTGACACCCCCGCTTTAAAAGCCATCGGTGCACGCGGAGTCGTTAAATCTGCCGGCGGTGCGGTGCAAGTTATTATCGGACCTGAAGCAGAACTTATCTCTGATGAAGTAAAAAAATATTTACATTAATTTATGAAACTGATTATTACAAAACATAATTTGGGTTTATGGGCTGCCGAACGGGTGGCCCATACCATCAACCACTCCAACAAAAAACCTTTTGTGTTGGGCTTACCCACCGGTGGCACCGTAGAAGAAATGTATGCCGCCTTATCCGCTTTGGTCAAAAATCAAAAACTCTCTTTTAAAGATGCCGTCTCTTTTAACATGGACGAATATGTAGGCCTCTCGCCTGAGCATGACCAAAGTTATCATTACTACATGAATCATCATTTATTCTCTCATGTAGATATGGACCCGAAAAACGTACATATTTTAAACGGACAAGCGGCTGATCTGCAAGCCGAATGTGCCGCCTATGAAAAGGCTATCGAACAAGCCGGCGGTATAGATTTATTCTTGGGCGGAGTGGGACAAAACGGACACTTAGCCTTCAATGAGCCGGGTTCTAGTTTTGATTCTCGCACTCGCGTGGTGGATTTGACGGAAAACACCATTGAGGCTAACTCTCGCTTCTTTGGCGGAGATATGAAGGCCGTACCCACCCAAGCCTTAACAGTTGGTATCGGTACAGTATTGGCAGCTAAAGAACTTTTATTCTTAGCAAGCGGAGAAAAGAAGGCCGAAGCAGTGGCTCAATTAACCAAAGATGTTATCTGCACTCAATGGCCCGTCACGGCTTTAAAAACGCATACAAATGCCACTCTCTTAGTAGATGAAGCCGCCGCCAGCCAACTATCTGGAAAGGCTAAAGAAGAATTAGAAAAACAGAAAAATACCAATCCGCAAGGAGATTGGATTTTACACCTTTAATCTATGAACGAAAAAAAACTCATTCTCAATGCTTGCATTATCACAACCGACAAAGTATTGCCGGATTATTGTTTAGAAATAATAAACGGTAAAATTTCTTCTATTTTCCCCAGCACACAACTGCAAGAACTGGAAAAAGACGTAGAAGTTTTTGATGCGTGTGGTGCATATGTGGCTCCGGGAATGATAGATACGCATATACACGGCGTATCCGGATTTGGACCGGAACTTGCCACAGAAGATTCTTTGCTGGATATGTCTTTGCAATTGGCACAGCAAGGGGTAAGCGCTTTCTGCCCCACTCTTTATTGTGGCAAGCCGGACAGTATGTTTCATATCGTATCCAACACCGTAGGAGCCTTTGGCAAAGAAAAAGGTGCACACATCGTGGGCTACCACTTAGAAGGTCCTTTTATCTCCCCCCAAAAGCCCGGTGTCATGAAACCGCAAGATATTGCACCTATTGATTTACAAGCCTTAGACCGCTTATACCAAGCAGCAAAAGGACACGTGGCCAATATGACGATCGCACCGGAACTGCCCAATATAGATGAGCTGGCTGCTTTCTGCCGGCAACGTCATATTTTGTTGCAGGCAGGCCATACCAATGCTACGTATGAGCAATTTCTTGATGGTGTGAAGTTGGGCATTACTCATGTCACGCATCTTTTTAATGCCATGAGTCCGTTTAATCATCGTGCTCCCGGTGTGGCAGGAGCGGTGCTGATGCATCCGGAAATATCGGCTGAAATTATTGCAGACGGAGTCCATGTGCATCCGAAAATCGTTTCTTTCTTGCGCGACATCAAACCTATAGAAAATATTATTTTGGTGACGGATGCTTTATTGCCAACGGCACAAAAGCAAGGCCCCTTCTTAGCCAATAAAGAAGAAGTAATGTTTGACGGTGGTGTATGGAAACGAAAAGAAGACAAAGTGATTGCCGGCTCTGCACTAACCATGATGCAGGGTGTCAAAAACTTGCTCTCTTTTGGATATACTTTACCGCAAGCTATTGCCTGTGCCAGCACCAATCCTGCTCGTTTATTGGGGCTTTCTACTAAAGGGAAAATCCAAGAAGGCATGGATGCAGACTTGATTGTATTTGACAAAGAGTTTAATATTGTCAAAACCTTTCTTGCTTAATCCAAAACCCCGCTTCCGGCGGGGTTTTTAAATGATACCAACATTTGAGTTCCCTTTTTCCTTTTTTGTAAAATATAGATAAACAACCGCCGCTTGTACGGGGCGGTTTTATCGTGAAAAATATGACCAGAAAGAAAAAATTACGCAAAAAAAATGCCAATCCATTTAAAGGCCGTTCCATCTCCAGCCTATTGATTAAATTTTCCGCACCGGCTGTAGCGGGGATGTTTGTCAGTGCTTTGTACAACATTATCTCTCGCGTATATGTGGGCCATGAGTTTGGAGCAGATGGTATTGCCAGTATTACATTGTTGTTTCCGATAGGATTTTTCTTTTTGGCATTCAGCGTATTAATTGGTGTAGGGTCTAATGCTTTATTTTCCATTCGTCTGGGCGAAAAAAATCAAGAGCAGGCACGTACCATTTTGGGCAATGCTTTTGTGATACTAACTCTTTTAAGTTTAGGATTAATGACAAGCGGATATCTATTTTTAGACCCCATTTTGTCTTTTTTAGGTGCAAATGAACATACTCTTACTTATGCCACGCAATACATGCAAGTAGTACTGCCGGGATATGCTCTATTTAATATTGGTGCCGGTATGAATAATTTTATCCGCTCCTCCGGCCACCCTAAAACGGCTATGGCTACGCAATTTATAGGTGCGTTTTTAAACTTAACGGTAGCCCCTTTTACCATTTTTGTATTGGGATGGGGTATGCGTGGGGCGGCAGCTGCCACTGTTAGCGGACAGGTGGTTTCCTTTGCTTGGATTTTGCTTTTCTTCTGTAATAAAAAGAGCGAGTATCCCTTGCAGTTTAAATATATGCGTTTACAATGGCGCATCGTTTATGAAAGTGCGCTGATTGGTCTTTCTCAGGCTATTTTTCAATTAGCCTCCAGTGTTTTAAACTTACTTTTAAATCATGCTTTGCTCAAATATGGCGGCAATTTAGCCGTCTCCGCTATGGGTATTGCCGTTAGTGCAAATGCCATCTTCCTGATGCCGCTTTTGGGCTTAAGTCAAGGAGCGCAGCCTCTTATCGGATACAATTACGGTGCACGCAAATTTGCCCTTGCCTTTCAAACTCTTAAAATGGCTTTACGCTGGGGAATGTGGGTAGGTTTTATAGGAGCTACTATTGCGTTATGTTTTGCACCGTATATTGTATGGTTATTTAACAATAAGGACCAAGCCCTTATTTCGATGGGGGCTTATGCGGTGCGAGCTTTAAATGTATTTACCACTTTTGCGGCTTTACAAATTTTGGGCACCAGTTTCTTCCAAGCCATCAACAAGCCTTTTCTGGCGGCGGTTTTGTGTTTGTCTCGCCAAGTATTATTCTTAATTCCGCTTATCTTAATTCTGCCTCTTTTTTGGGGACTTGATGGTGTATTTTTTGCTCCGGCAGTGGCGGATATTTTGGCTTGTACATTGGCCTACTTTATGTTAAAAATACATTTTGCCAAGTACAAACAAAACTTTTTCTTCAGCAGAAAAAAATTCTAAAAAAACACCCCGTTTTTACGGGATGTTTTTATTTATAAAACTTATTTTAATTTTAAGGAAAGTTCATTGATTTCCGTAATTTCGTAAAGAGAAATTCCGGTCAACTTTTGCCTTTCATTAACAGTGATCGGAGCGGAAAAGGCCTTTTTAAACCCTAGCCGTTGCGCCTCCTCCAATCGCTTATCCATCAAAGGAACTTTAGCAATTTGTCCCAATATCCCCACCTCTGCCAAAAACAACCAATCATGCGGTATGGGGACATCTTTTACAGAGCTGATCACCGCCGCGCAAATGGCCAAATCCAACGCAGGGTCTTTCATCTTCACACCACCGGCAATACTTACGTAAATATCTTTGTTATCCAACGTTAGCCCCACATGCTTTTCAAGCGCGGCAAACAGCATCAAACACCGGTTCAAATCCACTCCGGTAGCCACTCTGCGCGGAAATGGATAATGCGTCGGGCTGGCAAGGGCTTGCACTTCGGTCAAAAGTGGGCGGGAACCTTCTAGTGCCAATGTATAAGCGCGGCCTTTTAATGCAGCGGTGGAAGACGTTTGAGCAAAATATTCGCTGGCATTATCCACACTTTCCAAACCATGCCCCGTCATTTTAAAAAGTCCGATTTCTGAAGTGGAACCAAAACGATTTTTGTGAGGGCGCAACAGACGAAGGACATTGTCTTTCTCCGTATCAAAATAAAGCACGCTATCTACCATATGCTCTAGGATTTTAGGGCCTGCCAACTCCCCGTCTTTCGTGACGTGCCCAAGCACAAAAGTAATAATTCCTTTCGGCTTGCATAAGCGCACCAATTCTGCAGCGCACTCGCGCACTTGAGCAACGGTTCCGGCTGAAGAAGTAAATTCAGGGTGATAGACCGTTTGAATAGAATCTAAAATCAACACGTCGGGCTTTTCTTTTTCTACAGCGGTAATGATATTTTGAATATTAGTTTCACAATGCAGATAAATTTGTGGATTTTTCACTCCCAAACGCTGAGCGCGGCCCGAAATTTGGCTAATGCTTTCCTCTCCGGAGATATACAAAACTTTTCTGTCTTGGGCCAAAGCATCCGCCACTTGCAACATCAAGGTAGATTTGCCGATACCGGGAGCGCCCGCCAGCAGAGTTAACTGTCCTTGCACCAACCCGCCGCCCAATAAACGGTCAAACTCTCCAATATAGGTGGGAATGCGCTTTTCTTGTACGGCTTTACTGTCTGAAAGTTTAACAATTTCGGAAGAAAATTCCGTAAAAGAACGGTTCTTTTTTTCTTTTTTGGATTCTTGTTGCAACACTTCTTCCGTCAGTGTGTTCCATTCTGCGCAATCAGGGCATCTGCCGGCCCATTTAGCAGACTGATAACCACACTTTTGACAGACAAAAACCGTCTTAAATTTCATATTTACTCCTAACGGGCCATCGTAGCCAAGCCAAAGAATGAGGAAATATCTTGGTCATTAAACGAAATATTGGCTTTCACGTTTAAGTAATTGGTCTGCAACGTATCTCTCATCCATGCACCTACGGAGAAATATTTGCTGACGCGGTAATCCACCCCGTAAGACAGATTAGGTTTATTAAATAAACGACCGTTAATGGTGCGGTCACGCCCCCAGTCAGAAAATTCTACACCGGCCGTAAAACGCTGCAAAAACTCATGGTTATAAAACGGCTTAACGTGTAAAGCCACACCGCCAGCACCGCGGATCATACCCGCAGACAAATCCGCCCATTTATTATACAAGCCAAAGCGCAAATCTAACTTGTTGCGTTCTAAATAATCATGTTCGTTTAAAGTATCGTCTTCATTACCGATATTAGACATACCGGCCCGATAATAGGTATATCCGCTGGACGGGAAGATTTCTAATGCCAAATCTCCGCTGGCTACTTGAGTTTTGGGCGCGTAGAAAAAGTCAAAATCCCAATATACGCGAAAGCGACTCATCTTGCCCACAAAAGACTTTACTTCCGTCATGGTGGTCTTGAGTTCGCTGACGCTCTGCTTAACTTGGTCCTTCATTTCTTCATCTTTAATCAAAGCCCCCAACACGCCTTCTTCATTAGAAATAGCGTTCATCAGCGCATTTAATTTATCAGTAATTTGCTCCAAATTTTCCATAGATTGTGTCACATACGGACGCATGGTCATGACTAACTGATTGACATTGGCAGAAAGCTGACGAATATCGCGCATGGCATCATTGAGTTCATGGCCAAAACGTCCCTGATTATTAATACTATCCACCAATTCCCGTACGCTTTTCATGGTTTGGGCCACTTGTTCGTCCATCGGCATTTCATCAAGACCCTTTACATAATCTCCGGTCTGAATCAGACCCAAAGATTGCCGACCCTGCACAATTTTAATATATTTCGTACCAATAATACCTGTCATCACCACAGAAAATTGAGCATCTTTATATAAAGGGATATCTTCGTTAATAGCCAACACCGCCACCACTTTTTGCCCTTCAATCTTGATGGCTTTTACTTTGCCCACTTCCACACCGGAAAGTTTAACAGCCGCTTTTACGGGCAGACCGGATACGTCTGCAAATTCCACGTTTACCTCATAACTGCGCGTAATGGAAAACCCTCCCAGAATGTATAACGAAAATCCTAGAACAATCAATCCTAATATTGTAAAAATACCCACTTTTGTTTCCGGTTTCATATCTTTCACCTTAAATAAAATAACTACACAAATCTAGTTTAATCTTTCATTAATTTCATTTGTATCGGTCCACGACTGCTTCCGTCTACAAATTGTCGCACATACGGATTATCCGTTTTACGAAATTCTTCCGGCGTGCCATAAAGCATAATTTCCCCTTCATATAAAAAAGCAATATAATCGGAAATTTTAAAAGCCGAATGCATATCATGGGTAATCACTACGGAGGTGACCCCCAATTTCTTTTTCATTTCCAAAATCAAATCGCTGATGATATCAGACATAATCGGGTCCAACCCTGTTGTGGGTTCATCATACAAAATACATTTTGGATTTACTGCCAACACACGTGCCAAACTTACACGCTTGCGCATACCGCCTGAAAGTTCCGACGGGTTCAAATGCGCCACATGCTCTTTTAGCCCTACCATAGCCAATTTTTCTTTAACAATGGCAGGATATTTTTCCAGCGGAGTATCGGTTAAGTATTTTAACCCAAAGGCTACGTTTTCCCCCACTGTCATAGAGTCAAACAACGCCCCTTCTTGAAAGAGATAGCCGAAATGCCGCCTCAAAGCCGCCAGCCTCATGGGGTTTTGCTCTTTGGTAATATCGCGTCCGTTGAGCAAAATTTGACCGCTGGTGGCATTTTGCAATCGCATCATACATTTAATCAAGGTGCTCTTGCCCGAACCGGATCCGCCCAAAATGGTGGTCACCTTCCCTTCTTCAATGTTCAGGTTTACATCTTTTAGCACATGATGAGCACCGTAGCTCTTTTTTAAATGTTTAATCTCTATCATCTAAATTCCAAACGCAGTTAAAATAGCGGTTAAAAAGTAATCCAATACTAAAATCATGACAATACACGTCACTACCGCTCCGGTGGTGGATTTACCCACCCCTTCTGCACCTCCGCGCGTACTAATGCCTTTATAGCAACAAACGGTGGCCACTAAAAAACCAAATACAAAAGATTTCAAAAATCCATGCATAAAATCTTTGACTCCCATAAAAGCCGTCACATCACTCATGTACACCTCTCCGGGTATGGCTAAGGCATATTTGGCCACCAAAAATCCGCCAAAAACACCGAACAAGTTGGAAAAAAGTGTCAGAATAGGCACTGTCAGCAAAAAAGCAAACATGCGCGGAATGACCAAATATTGTGTAGGATTGGTGCCTAAGGTATGCAAGGCGTCTAATTGTTCCGTCACTGCCATCGTGCCGATGTGTGCCGTCACCGCAGCACCGGCCCGTCCGGAAATCACTACAGCCGTCAACACTGGCCCTAATTCACGAATAAGAGAAAACGTCACCAAAGTACCCACATAAATGGGGTCTCCAAAAATATTACCAATGGTATTTCCGCCTTGTAAGGCAAGCACCATACCCGTAAACAGGCTGGTCATAGCCGTCACGGAAAAAGAATCCACCCCTATCACAACACATTGATTGATAAATTGTTTAAATTCAAAACGGGAGTGAGCAAACCAATACAATACCGAGCGTACCATATTGGTCGCTTCCCCTAGTTGGGTCATCCAATTTATCATTAATTTTCCAATGGCTGAAATCATAATCTTTTATACACTCTTGGCACACGCGCCGTCAGCAAAGTGGTTATTTCATAGTCAATCGTACCGGCTTTGCGCGCCAACTCCGCAGCAGAAATTTCGTCCGCACCTTGTTTTCCGATAAGCACCACTTCATCGCCCACATGCGCCTCTACTTGAGAAATATCCACCATACACATATCCATAGTAATATTGCCCAACACCGCGCAACGTTTACCATTAATTAAAACTTCCGCTTTACCGCTTAAACTGCGCAAGTATCCGTCCCCATAGCCTACAGGAATGGTGGCTATCTTCATAGAACAAGGAGCCACAAAACTGCGGTTATAACTTACACTGCTGCCGGCAGAAACTTCCTTTTCAAAAACGATACGACTTTTAAACGATAAAATAGGCTCGTACCCTTCCGTCAAACCGAAAGAAGCATGCCCCGCGCGCACCATATCACAATAACAATCCGCTCTGGACTCAATAGCAGAAGATGCGGCCATGTGGCATAAGTTTACCGGTATTTTTTGTTGGCGGACATTGGTCATTGTATCGCGGAAATAGCCCACCTGTTCCTCTGTATAGGCGGGGTCCGTATCCACGCTGGATAAATGAGTAAATAATCCCTCTAACTGCACAAAGGGGTCATTTTCCAATTCTTCCAACACCGCCATCACGCGGCTTCTGCGCGTGCCGATGCGCCCCATACCGCTATCTTGCTTTACGTGACAACGGGCTTTTTTATTTTTTTTACGGGCAATTTCTTTAATGGCTTTGGCGGCAGATAAACTGGCTATCGTGATAGACAAATCATAATCTATGGCATATTCAAATGCCTCAAAAGGATACAAACTGCCAAGTATTAAAATGGGCAAAGTAATTCCGTTCTGTCGAAGGAAAACCCCTTCTTCTGCAGAAGCCACCCCAAAAAATTCACACAGCCCTTTTTCTTGTGCATAAAGGCCTAAATCCAAAGCACCATGCCCATAGGCATTGGCTTTTAAAAGCGCAAGGATCTTCACCTCCGCTCCTATTTTGGTACGGATTTTCTGCAAATTGCGCCCATAGGCGCTTAAATCAATTTCTGCCCACGTGGGGCGAAGCATAGGCAATGTCATTTTAATCAGGTAAAACCATCATTGATTCTTCCGCCGGTCCCATATTTTCCTCATCCGGAGCAGGGTTCGTAAATAAGGTATATTCCATAAGGAAATTTAAAGGAATATCCCCCACCGGACCATTACGTTGTTTGGCAATAATCAACGTAGCTTTGCGCTTTAGGGATTCGTCATCACGTTTATAATAACCGTCGCGGTGAATCAGGGCCACCACGTCAGCATCTTGCTCAATGGAGCCTGATTCGCGCAAGTCGGAAAGTTGAGGTTTGTTGTCTTGACGCCCTTTGTCTTCATTTTTACGGCTGAGCTGAGAAAGGGCCAAAACGGGCACATCTAAATTACGTGCTAATTCTTTAAGCATACGTGAAATTTCAGACACTTCCTGCTGACGGCTTTCGGCACGGCCGGAGGAACGAATAAGCTGCAAATAATCAATGATAATAAGCCCCAATGTTTTGCCTTGTTTGGATAGTTCGTTGGCAAGACGTCTAGAGCGCATGCGAAGCTCAGTAATAGTAATACCCGGTGTATCGTCAATAAATAACGGAGCCTCAGCCAATCGCGCCAACTCACGGGTTAAATCTTTCCATTTGCTACGCGGAAAGAAGCCGTTGCGTACTTGATGTACTTCCGCCATCGCAGCCGAACAGAGCATACGCTCATAAATAGAATGGCGACTCATTTCCAAAGAAAAAATAGCCGTCGGCACACCGGCATTGACGCAGGCATGGTGAGCAATATTTAAGGCCAAAGCCGTTTTCCCCTGACTGGGGCGCGCGCCCAAAATAATCAAATCCGATTTACGAAAACCACCCGTCTTAAAATCAAACTCACTAAAACCCGTAGGTACCCCTTTGACGGGGTTTTTGTCTAAGTGGGCTTTTTCAATCATTTCCATCACTTCTACCGCTAAATCTTTAGAAGCGACAAATCCCTTTAAATCTTGTCTTTGGCTAAGTTTAAAGATTTTTTCTTGTGCAATATCAATCAGTTTTTCCGGTTCTTCTTCCTCTTTGTAGCATTCTTGCACCAAAGAGGTGGCGGTTTTAATCAGGTCCCGCACCAAAAACTTCTTGTGTACGATATTGGCATAGTGTTCCACGTGTGCGGCGGTGGAAACTTTGTTAATCAAATCGGTCAAGTACAACTCTCCACCCACTTGCAACAATAAATTTTGGGTTTTGAGTTCTTCGGTCAGGGTGACAAGGTCCACCGCTTGGCCTTTGTCGGCCAAGTTTTTAATGGCGGAAAAAATCTTTTTATGGTTGTCTTTATAAAAGTGTTCTGGTTTTAAAATATTTAAAGCCCGTTCCACTGCCTCTGCTTCCATCAACATAGAGCCTAAGACGGCCATTTCGGCATCTAATGCTTGAGGCGGTAGTTTTTCTTCCAATAAATTACTAGCCATAAAATCCCCTTTTTTAGCGAAAAATAGACTGGGCTCCGTACGTGCGCGCGGACCCTTTTTCTTATTGTAGCATTTTAGAGCATCAATTTTATTTAAAAAATCTTTGTTATAATAGATATATGAACTGTATATTTTGCGGAATCGTCAGTGGGGAAGTAAAAAGCCAAATCATCTATGAAAACGATGATGTGGTGGCGTTTAAGGACCTTAATCCTCAGGCCCCTACGCATTTACTGATTATCCCCAAGAAACACATCAGCCGCTTGTCTGAAAGTCAAGACGGTGACGGCGAAATCTTGGGTAAGGTGTTGTTAGCCGCCAGAGATTTGGCCAAAAAATTTGATATTAAAGATTTTCGCCTAGTCACCAATAACGGAAAAGGTGCCGGTCAAACGGTGGACCATTTGCATTTTCACCTGATGGCAGGCAGACGTTTTTTGTGGCCGGCAGGCTAAAAGATGTTATAAAAAAACCGCTCTTTAGGAGCGGTTTTTTAATACTGATAAAACTAATTTACGTAGTAGCAACTACCACCACCACTAAAACACTGACTCCATGAGCCTATATTTGTAATTCCGATATCTATACAACAATCTCCCACGCAATTTCTTTCTCCTTTAGGACCAAATCCTAAAGAACAATATGAGTATTGTTTTTTAAAATCGGCATATACACTTTTGGTATTATCATCATTGCAAGGAGGAGCATAATAACTAAAATAATCACTATTACTAACTTCTATCGGCAAATCTGATAGGTTAATATAATTTACTGTAGCACTTGGATTTTCCAAACAATACACTTCACGTGCTTTTTTCAAAGCACTCAAATTTGACCATGCTTCTGCCGTTCTGCTTTTGAGCACCGTCTTTTGATACTGCGGCAAAGCCACCGCAGAAAGGATACCGATAATCAGTACCACTACCAACAACTCAATCAGCGTAAAACCGCCGACATTATGTTTAGACATTTTTTTCATATCCAAAACTCCTTTTTATTTTTAAAAAAAATCAAGCCAAGAGGCACCTCTTTTTACCGACGGGGAAAAATCCTTTTTCTGTCTTTTTCCGTTCATATTTACACGCTTACGTGTAGCTTTCCAAATACGTATGCAATCCCTCTGCCTTTGCTTGGCGAACGCCGGCTTCATAGAGTTCTTCGGCTTCTTCCACTTGACCCATCGCATAAAGCACTTGTGCCAATGCTAATTTGGTCAAAATTTGGCCGCGCGTCTCATCGGAATTGTCAAACAATTCACGCGCTGCTTGCAAATCAGCCAAAGCCTGCGGCAGTTTATTTCTGCGTTTTAAAATATCGGCTCTACCCCATTTCACAAACCCCAAATCCACCTTATCGCCAATACCGCTATAAAGGACATCAGCTTTGTTGTAATGGCGCAGGGCCTCATCATACTTACCTTGTTGGCGCAGACCGTTGGCCATACCGCAGTTGGTATAGGCTTTGCCGAATAAATCTTCGGTTTTATTAAAAATCTTTTCAGCCAACTTATAATTTTTTACACAATCGTCAATTTTGCCTGCAATGCGGCTAATACCGGCTAAACCGCAATATCCGTAGGCCAGATTAATTTCATCACCGCATTTTTTGGCATGTTTGATGGCCAGTTTAAATTGGGCAATTCCTTCCTGCAGCATTCCTTTTAAACGATAAATCCCGCCTTTGGCCCAACAAATAAAACTCATACCGGCATAGTCTTTTTCTTGTGTATAAGCGGCCAATACGGCATCTAATATTTCCAATGCCTCATCCAGTCTCCCCCACGCACGCAAGGCCATGCCCATTTCTTGCATAGCACGGACAACATACTCATCATATTCAAGCTCTTGTGCCATCTTCAATGCGTCTTCGGCCAACTCATATGCAGCAGAAGATACGCCCAATGTTCTATAACAGGCCGCCATCGCTAGTAAAATATCCATGCGTTCTTCGGCTTGCAAAGTCGCTTTTAAGGCTTTGGCATAGGTTGCAATAGCCGGCTGAAAAGAGCCGAGCAAACGATGAGCCTCCCCCAATAAAAACAGAGCGGCAGAGTCCAAATTTTTCTTATTCTTCAATGCGTCTAATACTTTAGAAGGCTTTTCTTCCAGCCAAACTTGCAATTCTTCTATATTTATTTTTGCAGCCATGATATCCTCTTTTTACGTAAAAACCACCCTAAAGCGGTCTGCTTACATTTTTAAATACTTCTTAATTTCTGCCATACTGGCAGGCAAATCGTAAGGCTTGGGGATAAAATAATCCGCCCCCGCTTCAGTAGCGCGCAAACGGCTATCTTCATCTACCAAAGTAGACATGATCACTACGGGTATACGCCAAGTGGCGTTATCCGTCTTTAAGAGTTTGCAGACTTCAAAACCGCTAAGTTTGGGAAGCATCAAATCCAACAATATCAAATCCGGTTTTTCACGCTTGGCAACGGCTACCCCCTGCACGCCATCGGCAGCCCAAACAACCTGTATGCCCTCTATTTCCAGGGCACCTTTCAGCGCGCCGGCCAATGTTTTGGAGTCTTCTATCAGCACCACTCTTTTCATTAGATTTGCTCTATACTGTCTCTAAATTTTTTACCTAAGCGCACATACTCGCGCGCATTTTGAAGCATGGAATTAATCTCATCTTCCGTCAATTCCCGCACTACTTTGGCCGGTACTCCCATTACCAAAGAACCTGCCGGAATATTTTTCCCTGCCGTCACCACTGAACCGGCACCAATCAAACAATTCGGGCCGATTTCACTTTCCAGCACCACTGCGTTCATACCAATCAAACAATTATCGCCAATTTTACTGCCATGTACGATAGCCCCATGCCCCACCGTCACTCCACGCCCAATAATGGCAGGACAATTATAATTGACATGCACGCAGGCATTGTCTTGAATATTACTATTTTCCCCCACCACGATTTCGGCAATATCGCCCCTTAATACTGCACAGGGCCAAATGGATACATTTTCTCCCAACGTGACGGCACAAGACACCACCGCCGTCGGGTGAATATAGGCAGTAGGTGCGGTCTTAGGTACCAATTCATCCATTCTTTCCTTCATACAGGGCCCCCTTTAATTTTTTGGACTGACGTGGTGTTTCTGACAGTTGCAGTCCCCAATAAATAAAAATACTCACAATGCCCGGAATAACGTAATACACGACTCTATAAATAAGCGTAGCCATCAAGGCTGCATCCCAATCAATCCCCATCTGCGAAAAAACGGCCGTCATGGCTAGTTCCATCGCTCCGAGTCCGCCGGGAAGTACGGGAATCAGGGTGGTCACCATACCTACGGCAAAGCCCGTCACCAAACCGGCCGCAGACACATGCACTCCCACCGCACAAAAAGCAAAGTATAAAACCAAAATGGTAAATAACCAATCGGCACACACATACAAAATGGCACCCGTCAATTTCTTCTTTTTCTTGTGAATCAAATTAATTCCCTCATCTAACTGATCAACAAAGGTATCATAACGACCTTTGGGGATTAAAGCACGAAAAAGATGAAACAAAACTTTGTTGATTAAGCGGAAAATACGACGCACCCATTTAGAACGCCACTCGTTGTTAAACAAGAAAGCCGTAATACACACACATATAGCGCACATAACAACAATTATCAGTACATTTTTCAAAATTTGCATAGTTGTAGCGGAAGAATTAAAAAACATCAACACCGACCCTTGCAAAATAATTACCGCCAACACGAAATACAACAATACACTGATAACAATACTTGCAGTCACACACATGCCAAACGGCACTCGACGACGATTAAGCAAATGTGCGCGCAACGCAAAACCGCTGACCCCAAAACTAGACACCACGTAATTAACCGTCGTAGACACTAGGGCAATACCAATGGCGGCCCCTTTATTGATACGGCGCCCCATAATGCGTAATACTTCATACAGACTAAGGCCCATAGCCACATAAATCATCATGGCAGAGGCTAAGGATAGGAAAAGATATTTGGTTTGGACTTGTTGCCAAATTTTAACAAAACTGTCTTTGGCCTGATAAACCAATAACGTAATAATCCCCAAGGAGAGGATAATCCCCAACGTATAAACCCAAAATTTAATGCTTTTTTTCATAATCAAAAATATTCGCGCGCACGCGCGCAATAAGGCTTTCATAAATTATATAATTTATTTCCTAACAATTTAACAAAAAAACGGCATTATCGCAAGCAAAAAGAGTTTTCTATGAAAAGCATTAAAGTAATCGGAGCCAAAGGGCATAATTTAAAAAATATTACGGTAGAAATACCCAAAGAAAAAATGGTTGTAGTGACAGGTCTTTCCGGCAGCGGAAAAAGTTCGTTGGCATTTGACACTATTTATGCAGAAGGACAACGCCGCTACGTAGAAAGTATGTCTGCCTATGCTCGGCAATTTTTAGAACTGATGGAAAAGCCCGATGTGGAGCATATTGCCGGCCTTTCTCCGGCCATCTCCATAGAGCAGAGGAACCCTTCTAAAAACCCGCGCTCCACCGTAGCCACTGTGACGGAAATATACGACTATTTGCGTTTATTATTTGCCCGCATCGGTCAACGCCATTGCCCCCAATGCGGCAGACCTGTGCAAAGTTGGTCCGTACAAGCCATTACTGCTGATATTTTAAAAAAATTCGAAGACAAAACCGTTTATATTTTTTCTCCCATTGTGCGAGGCAGAGCAGGCACCTACGAAGAACTGTTTGCCAAACTAAAAAAAGAAGGTTTTGTCAAAGTGCGCGTTAACGGCATTATTTGCACACTGGATACGATCCCCACTTTAGAACGCTACAAAAAACATACTATTGAACTATTGGCCGATGAAATTTATGTAGAAGAATTTGAACGGGAAAGAATCGTGGAGTCTTTGGAGTTGGCATTAAGATATTCCAAAGGATTAGTTTCGGTGGAAGAAAGTGAAGGGAACAAACCTTTTGCTTTTACTTATAGCGAAAATAATGCCTGCGCCCATTGTGGTATTGGGTTTAGTGAATTGGAACCGCGCTTATTTTCATTCAATTCTCCTTACGGAGCCTGCCCTGAATGCAATGGATTAGGTATTAAAATAGAAATTGCCGAAGATTTAGTCGTGCCGGATACATCCCTTTCCATAAATCAAGGAGCCATCGTTGCATGGGACAACCCCGTCACTACGCGTACACACCGATGGAAAAATTCTTGGAGTGAATATTATTACGACATCTTAAAACAAGTTTGCCGCCAAGCCAAAATCAATATGAATATTGCATGGAACCAATTGCCTCAAGCACAACGGGATCTGCTTTTATACGGAACGGGCGGGGCTCAATATACTTCCGTCATTTCAGGCAACAGCCAAGATTTTGAAGGTGTCATCACCAATTTAAAGCGTCGCCATGATGAAAGCGAAAGCGACTTTGTAAAAGAAGAAGTTTACAACCGATTTATGCGCGAAATTACTTGCCCCGTTTGTGAAGGAAAACGCTTAAAACAGGAGGCTTTATCCGTATATATCGGCGGAAAAAACATTGCTCAAATCGTGGCGATGCAAGTTTCGGCGGCGAAGGAATTTTTTGACTGTCTGCAATTAAATGATAAAGAAAAAACGATTGCCAAAGATGTGCTGAAAGAAATCAAGGCCCGTTTGGATTTTTTAAACAGCGTAGGGCTAAGTTATTTGACGTTAGAACGCAAAAGCCAAACACTTTCCGGCGGGGAAGCCCAGCGCATTCACTTGGCCACCCAAATCGGATCCGGACTAACGGGAGTTTTGTATGTACTAGACGAACCTACCATCGGCCTGCACTCGCGCGATAATGACCGTCTGATTGCCACCTTAAAAGATTTGCGGGATCTGGACAACACACTTATTATCGTAGAACATGACAAAGATACCATTTTGGCCTCCGATTGGGTGGTGGAATTGGGCCCCGCTGCCGGAGAGCATGGCGGAGAAGTAGTCAGTCAAGGGCCTACAGCTGAGTTTTTAAAGGATTCTAAATCCCTCACCGCCTCCTACCTTAACGGTACTCGTTGTATTTTACCCCCAGAAACCTTGCGCTGCGGCACCGGAAAATATATTGAAATTTTGGGAGCTCAGCAATTTAACCTTAAAAACATTGATGTCAAAATTCCGTTAGGCAAAATGATCTGCGTGACGGGGGTATCCGGCTCGGGCAAGAGTACACTCGTACATCAAATTTTATACAAATCCCTCGCTCAAAAGTTTTATCATGCCAAAGAAGTGGCCGGCAAACACAAAACCATAAAAGGGCTGGAAAATATAGATAAAGTAATTATCGTTGATCAAAGCCCCATCGGCAAAACACCGCGCTCTAATCCGGCCACCTATATCGGCCTGTTTACCCATATTCGCGAACTCTTTGCCGAGATGCCGCAAGCCAAACGACGCGGCTATAAAGCGGGTAGGTTTTCTTTTAACGTAAAAGGAGGCCGCTGCGAAAAATGTCAGGGAGACGGTATCTTAAAAATACAAATGCAATTTTTACCGGATATTTACGTACGTTGTGAAGAATGCAACGGCAAGCGATTTAATGAAGACACTTTACAAGTGACATTCAAAGGTAAAAATATTGCAGACGTATTAGAAATGAGCGTTTCGCAGGCATTAGAATTTTTTGACTCTATTCCCAAAATTAAGCGCTATTTACAAACCCTGCAAGATGTAGGATTAGGATATATCAAGTTGGGGCAAGCGGCCACCACTTTATCCGGCGGAGAAGCCCAACGTGTCAAATTGGCAGATGAACTCTCTCGCAAAGGGACCGGTAAAACTTTGTACATTTTAGATGAGCCTACTACCGGCCTGCATTTTGCTGATATTGATAAACTTCTACACGTCTTACATGGCTTGGCAGATAAAGGAAATACGGTACTGATTATTGAGCATAATTTAGACGTCATTAAAACTGCCGATTGGTTGATAGACTTAGGACCTGAAGGTGGAGATAAAGGCGGAATGATTGTGGCGGAAGGAACCCCCTATCAAGTGGCACAGAACCCTCATTCCTATACAGGACAATACCTCAAAACAGAACTAAACGAAGTGGCCGCATTTCGTAAGGCTAACGGCTTACCGCCGGCCACAGGCAAAACGGCTAAAATAAAAACAAAAGAAACAGAAACCAAAAAACAGAAGAAAAAATCTTCCTCCCAAAAATAATACTAAAGGCCGCTGTTGTACACGCGGCCTTTTCTAACCCTAAATACTAGCAGACAAAAACGTTCCCCCCTGTTATACTGATAGTATAGATTAGCCGCATAGGGGGAATGTATGCATGCAAGTATATGGAAGCGTTTTTGGGCATTTGTCATAGATGTCTTGATATTTGCCATACTTTTTTGGATATTGGCACAGTTGATTGATAATTTCACGCTGTCTTTGCTGATGTTGGTGATTATCTGGCTCTATTATGCCCTGTTGGAAAGTTCGCCGCAGCAGGCTAGTTTGGGCAAACAACTTTTGGGTCTAAAAGTAGTGGATAAGCGTGGCCAGCGTTTGAGTTTTGGAAAAGCCACCAAGCGCTTATTTTCCCGTTTGGTGACTAATTTTACTTTTTACTTTGGCTTTTTTTCCGCAGCCTTTGATAAGCAAAACCAAACATTGCATGACCGATTAAGTAAAAGTTTGGTGGTAGAAAAAGATACTCCGTTTGATCCGGACCATTACGTAGAAGAAGACGAACCGGTACTTACGTTAGTGACGGTGATATCGGTCTTATTGGCAGTGGTATTTGTTTCTTTGTTGGTATGGTGGGTGGTACTACCGCAATATCAAAACTTCCACGAAAAGGTGAGTTTAGCACCCATGAGCGATAACCTAAAATAAATCCTAAACAAAAAAATCCCGCTCCTAAGAGCGGGATTTTTTATATTTCAAAAGTAATTCGTGTTCCGTCAACTTCTATTTCTTTACCACCTAAGGCCATGCATAATTCTTGTCCTTTGGTATTATCCCCGCTACAAAGATGTTTATTTCTATAATTTTCTACATGATAAAAAGGGCCTGCAAACGTAATATGGTATTCATATTCAGAGTTTATTCTCCAAGCATATGGGTTGGCACAACCGCCTTCATCACAGATATATTCAAAATTCTTTCCAGTACATATTGTGTTATCTCCGCAATCCATCCCCGACAGAGAAATTGCCAACTCATCAAAACCACACATGATCTCACCAGGGTTGCAACCCCCTTTTTCCAAACAACACACGTTGGCAGCATCTTGTATATTTTTTAATAAAGTCATGGCTTCGCTCGTACGGGTTTTTTCCACTGCTTTTTGATATTTGGGTAATGCTACTGCAGATAAAATACCGATAATCAACACAACCACCAATAGTTCAATCAAAGTAAAACCTTTTTTCATAATCCCTACTCCTTTCATAATATCTCGATAAGACTATTAAACAAAAAAACCGAGTCAACTTTCTATTTTTTTCCCAACGAAAAAACAACCAAAAAAAGAAGTTTTCCTTTCCTTGCCGTTTTCCGCCGATATTTAAAAGGCCGATAAAAACTCGTTTTTAGGAGTCTTCTGTTTTGTGTGGGTGCGTGCTCTTAACCACGAGTTCACAAAATTGCCTAAAAACAGGTGTTTTTATATTTTATCGGATAGCAGCAGACTTTCTTTTTCAGCAATGAGAAAAAGTAAGGAAAAATCCCGCTCCTAAGAGCGGGATTTTTTGATTTAAATCTTATTCTACTACCAAAACTGATCTTCCGTCTTTTTCTTCTGCATAAGGATCGGTGGTTTGCTTACCGTCTACTATATATAAAAATTTATATGTTCCGGGAGAGATGGAAAGTGTCGTTTCCCAATAGCCGTCCTTTTTCTTCAAGGCGCGGGGTTTGGCCATCGTAAATCCACTGACCACCGCCACCTTATCGCCTTCTCCGTAGTAGCGGAAAGTCACTTGGCGGTATTTACTTCCGGCCTTTTTCTTGATAATAATACTTTCCTTCTTTTCTTCCGGTTGAGCGACCGGTTTTTCTTCTTCCGCTACGGGGGCTACCTTTGGCTCCGGCACTGCAGGGGTTTGCACTTCTTCCACCACAGGGGTCACTACTTCCGGCTCAGCAGAAACAGTCAGCACTTCTTCCGGTTCTGCCGCTACAGACACTTCCTCCAAAGTTTCCTCTACCGCTATGGCAGGAGTCTTGGCAGGATCTTCCGGTGCGAGCAGACGAGCAGAAAGGTTTTTATACAAGAAAAACCCGAACACACACAACAACACGACGTCTACAATAATCAAGAACAACCAAATGTCTTTATTATTGCTTTGCGTGGGGAGTTTGGACCCAAACTCTGCTACTTCGGAGGTGTTATTTTTTTCGTCTACCATAAGATCCTTTTAAAAAAGAGCGGGCGAAGGGAATCGAACCCTCGTCTAGAGCTTGGGAAGCTCCCATTCTACCATTGAACCACGCCCGCATAAATTATCTCAGCGTCTATATTATAGCACTTTTACCGCGCATTAGGCGGTTTTTTTACCATATTTACGCTGTATAAAAGCCAAAGCCGTTTGTTTATCCGTCACTTCCCCCTCCACCTGCGCTATGGCCAAACTTTCCAAAATCTCTCCGATAAGCGGAGAAGACGGCAAACACAAAGCCTGCATCACTTCCCTTCCGTCAAGAAGTTTAGAGGGTTTTATTTTTTTAGGAGAATCAAAATATTTTTTTAATAATAGGCTCAACACCTGCATATGGCGCAAGGTTTTGCCCACATTTTCCGTCTTTTTAGCTGTTTCAATACTCATCAGTTTATCAGCACTTTTAGGCAAAATGCGCCTCAGTTGAGCATCTGTAATATAGCTGGTATAATCGGCCCAACATAGCAGCAGCATCGGCAAAGCCGCGTCTGCTAAATCGCGGAAAAATTTATAAGCACCTTTGTCTGTAATTACATCATTACTGGCCAGATTACTCGGGCGAAGATGCTCTGCAATCATAGCGCAAATCAGGCGGTTATCGGCTTTACTGTAATGCAAATTGTCCAAAATCTTGCGCGCCATTTGCGCCCCTTTTTGCTCATGATAAAAGAAACGCAAGCGATCCCCTTGCACTTTGGCAGTAGCAGGCTTAGCGATGTCATGCAAAAGCACCGCCATTTTAAACAAGGCTTTGTTGCTACTTATTTTTTCCAGTTTTTTATGATATTTGGGAAAAGCCTTTTGCAAATTTTCCAACAACCACTCTTCTCTCCTAAAACAATCCAATGTATGCTTAAGCACTCCGCCTTTTCCATAATAACATTCGGCACACGTTCGTTGGTCTTCAAGCGCTGGAAACAAAGCCGTCAACAAACCCGTTTTTTCCATCAGTATCACATTTTCATACGCACGCGGGGTGTTAAAAAGGCGGGTTAATTCTTCTTGCACTCTTTCACCGGCAGATTGAACAATTAAAGCAGCATCTTTTTTAATTTGGCGCAAAGCAGAAGCAGACAGAACCAATTTATGCTCTGCCGCGTGGCGGAAAGCACGCAACATGCGCAGCGGATCCTCTTGCAAAACGCGGCTATGATTGAGCCTAATTTGACGTGCGCACAAATCCTGCACACCGCCCTTTAAATCAACCAAAAATTTCTGTTGGATTTTTTTTAACCGCACTTGCGCCTTTTGACCTTTGTTTTTTTCAACTTCTATTTCAATCGGAGCAGTGACAGGATAAGCCAAAGCATTAAAGGTGAAATCTCTACGAAGCAAGTCTTCTTTTAGGTCTTTTCCTTGAAAGGCGGTCAAATCTATTTGCAAATTTTCTTTGCGCGTGACCAAACGCCACACACCGAACTGTGCGTCCATTTCAAACGTAGCCGCTTTAAGATATTTAGCCAGGCTTTGGGCCGCCTCTTTTACACGAGATTTTGGCAAAGCCAAGTCTATATCACCGGAAGGTTTTTTAAGTAAAGAATCGCGCACTACGCCGCCCACAAAATAGGCGTCAGGAACATACGTTCGTAGTGCGCGGACTAAATCCATCTTATTGCTCTTTTTCTTCAACTTCGCCCTCAGCGACGCGTTGTTTCAATTTTTCGATAGCATCTTCGCGCAATTTGCGTTTGAGTACTTTGCGTAAGCTGTTGCGCGGTAATTCTTTCACAAATTCAAAATCACGCGGACGTTTGTAATTGTCCAAATTCTGTTTTAAGAATTTACGGAATTGATCATCAGTCAATTCAGAATTTTCCGTTTTGACGGCATAACATTTAATAAATTCTCCGCCTTTTCCATCGGGCACACCGATAATAGCAGATTCTTCAATACCGGGACAGGTGTTAATAGTGGCTTCCACTTGAGCAGAAAACACTTTCAAGCCTTTGATAATAATCATGTCTTTTTTACGATCTTTAATGAAAATAAATCCGTCATCATCAATCGATACAATATCGCCGGTTTTAAACCAGCCATCTTCGGTGAAAGCATCTTTAGTTGCTTGCGGATTACCAAAATAACCGCGAAACACGTTCGGCCCTTTGACGCACAACTCACCCTCACAGTTGCGTGGCACTTCGTTTCCGTCATCATCTACCACCAATGTGCTTACAGACGGAATAGCCGGACCGACAGATTTAATTTTCTGTAATTGTTCCGTATTTACACTGACTACAGGGCTGGTTTCGGTCAATCCATATCCTTCCAAAATCTTCACGCCGATTTTTTCTTCAAAGCGTTCTTTGATTTCCAGCGTTAACGGAGCAGCGCCGGATACGGCAAAGCGTACATTTTTAAACGGCCAGAATTGTAAGTACAATCGTTTAAAACCTTTGGCTTCTTTGGAAAGTACGGCCAAAATCTGCGGCACAGCTAACAGCAAGGTCACCTTTTCGCTACCCATCGCTGAAAGCCATGTCTTAGCCGGCATCACATTAGCCACAATGACCACTTTTAAATTTAAGTAAAGCGGAAGAACCACACAAGCCGTCCATGCAAAAGAGTGGAACATCGGCAACAAACACAAGAAGCAGTCATCATCATTAATCTTGAAGATTTGTGCGGCAGAAATAATATTGCTGGCTAAGTTTCCATGCGTTAACATGGCACCTTTGGGTTGACCGGTAGTGCCGGAGGTATAAAGAATAAAAGCATCGTCTTCCAACTGAGCACAGGCACCGGCAGTTTCTTCGTGACAAGTAGATTTTTCGATTTGTTCCCAGAAAAGTTCCACAAACTCTTTATCTTGAGCAATGGTAGGCACAGAATCTACAGAAAAAACATATTTCAAATCAGGCAAAGAGGGTTGCACCTTTACATAATGGCGTATAAACTCGGACTGAGTCACCACTGCTTTGGCACCGGAATTATTTAAAATAAAATGAAGTTCTTCTTGTTTGGTGACCATGAAGTTCATCGGAATAGCAATAGCCCCGATTTTATAAAGGCCATAGTTGGCAACAATCGTATCAATAGAGTTGCGCAAGGCAATAGCCACGCGGTCACCTTTGCGGATACCATGTTCCCAGTACATGTCGGCTGCACGGTCCACCTTCATCAATAGTTCCAAATAGGTCAGCTTCTTACCAGTGCTTGCTTCCGCCACAGCTACTTTTTGCGGATAGCGAAAAGCACTGTCACTTAAAGATGTATATAAATCTTTTCTTCTAATCATAAGAACCTCTCCTAAAAATATCCTTATACTATATTGTAGCTTAAATTTAACCTTGTCGGGGGTCTAATATATCGCGAAAGCCATCTCCCAACAAATTCCACCCCAGCACAAACAAGAAAATTGCTCCCCCCGGTACGACCACTGTATACCAGTACGCAAAGGTATTTACCCCATCGCCCAACACCCAATTTCTCGACATAGCAATCAACTGTCCCCAATCTGCCGTACCCGGCTGGGCACCTAATCCTAAAAATGACAAAGAAGCCGCCGTCAACACAATGTAGCCAATATCTAAACTAGCCACCACCACTGAGGGATAAATAGAATTAGGCAAAATATGTTTAAGCAGCAATCTGGGCCCCCGCGCGCCCAAAGCCCTGCTGGCCGTCACAAAATCTCTATTTTTTACTGACAACACATCTCCGCGTACCAAACGCGCATAAGATGGCCATGCCACTGCTGTCAGCGCAATCATCATATTATTTAAATCCGGCCCCAACATAGCAGCAATCACCATTGCCAAAACTAAAGAAGGTACGGCAAAAACCACATCGGTAAAGCGCATAATTACCTCATCTGTTTTTCCACCAAAATAGGCCGCCATCGAACCCAAAAAAAGCCCGATTAAAAAAGCAAAAAAAGTGACGGTGATTCCCACCTTAAATGCCAGCCTTGTCCCCCACACAACGCCATAATACAAATCATATTGCTGTTCAGAAGTTCCGAACCAATGTTGAGATGAGGGCGCTTGCGGAATGATTTCATAACTGTGTTGTGGAATTTGATAAGGATTATTAGCATTAGATGCAGGGGCTAAAACAGGTGCCAACAACGCAACCAATGCAAAAAAAGCCACCAAAACAAACCCGACTAAAGAGGCTTTATTCTTCACAATACGTTTAAAAATACGCTTATTCACTGAGTTTTATCCTCGGGTCTACCGCCGTATATAAAATATCAGACAGCAAATTCCCCAATACAAATAATACGGCCACCATCAAAGAAAATCCCATAATACCGGCAATGTCTAATTGTTGGGCGGCCGTCACCCCAAAACGTCCAATACCCGGATAATCAAAAATCGTCTCCACAATCACTGTTCCGCCCAACAAACGGATAAACTGTATACTGGCCAGTGTAATAACGGGAATGATAGCATTTTTACCGGCGTGCTTATAAATCACAGTGGTCTGCGGTAATCCTTTGGCCCGCGCGGTACGCACATAATCTTTGCCCAATTCTTCCAACATACTTGAGCGCATCACGCGTACCATCAATGCAAAAGAACCGATACACAAAGTAAATGCCGGCAAAAACAAATGCCGCAACACGTCTGCAAAAACACGCAAATTGCCATTGAGCAACGCATCTACCAACAACAGCCCTGTATATTGATGAAAAGAAGGCCCATGAATAGTGACGTCGGTCATAACGGAATAGCCACCCGGCGGAAACCACCCGAGTTTTCCATAAAAAAGCATCAGCAGCAATAGACCCAGCACAAAAATCGGCAGCGAAAACCCACCCACCGAAATCAAACGCGTCAGCACATCTTGCCATTTATCTTTTTTCACTGCCGACAATGTCCCAAACCAAATGCCCAACAAAAGCACCAGAAAAATAGTGGCAAAAGCTAGTTGAACCGTAGCGGGCAAATATTCTCTAATCGCAGTAGCCACCGGCATATTAGCACTATGACTATATCCCAAATCTCCCTGTAAGGCACTTGCTAACCAACGGCCATACTGCTTAAACACATTGTCGCGCAGACCATATTTTACAATTACCTCCTCCATTGCACCCATTTGACGAGGATCTTTGATGTACAAAGATGCACGCATCTCAGGGCTGAGCCGTTGGGTCAACAAAAACAGTAAAAAAGTCACACCCAACACCACCAGTGGCAATAAAAGAAGTCTTCGTAAAATATAGCGAGTCATATCTATCCGCGATAACTGAGCACCGTATCTAACACCACACGTGCTATCTTGTAAAAATCAGACAAAATCAAATATTCTTCCGTAGAGTGGCATTTTTCTACCCCCACTCCGATATTGGGCAAATTTAATCCATGTGCAAACATGACATTAGCATCACAGCCACCGCCACAAGCAACGGCTTTTAAGTTTACTCCATGTTTACGGGCAGCGGCCAATGCTAATTTGACCGCCGGAGCAGTTTTGGATATATTTTGAGCGGCATAACTCAATTCAGTCTTAATTTCAATTTTCGGTTGAATTGTTTTTCCGTCTACTTTTTTCACAAAAGATTTAGCCGCTTTGGCAAAACAATCCTTCATATGTTTGATTTGCTTTTCCAATTTTTTAGCATTTAGACTGCGCACTTCCCCTTTCAAACTCAGTTCTGAAAGGACTGCATTGATAATTCTTCCACCGGAAATAACACCAAAATTACAAACCGTCTCTGCATCTACGCGGCCGTGTTTCATCAGGCTCATGGCTTTAGTTAGCACTTCCAAAGCAGAAATGCCTTTTTCGGGGCAAACGCCCGCATGAGCAGAAACCCCATGAATCACCACATCAAAATTATATTTTCCGGGACCGCGCACTAATAATTCTTCAACACTTTCATTATCCAAAATCAACCCGTCTTTCCCTTTGACTTTGGTATAATCCAAATTTTTCGCACCTCTCATACCGCTTTCTTCACACAAAGTAAAAATGGCCTGAACGGAAGGGTGTTCTTCTTTTCTTTCTTTTAAGGTTTGCAAAATTTCCAAAATAATGGCAATGCCGGCTTTATCATCTGCACCCAAGATAGTCGTTCCGTCGGAAGTGATACGGTCTTTCTTAATACAGGGCTTTACTCCCACACCGGGAAACACCGTATCCATATGGGCTGACAAAATAAACGGCTTGCCCGATATTTTGCCTTTTAATGTAGCAATGATATTACCCGGAGCATCGGTGTTAAATTTTTTACCGGCTTTATCCACATATACCTGACAACCTATTTTTTTCAATTTTTCCACTAAAAACTGATGTATTTTCCCCTCTTGAAAAGACTCGCTGTCAATTTGCACTAATTCTAAAAAAGTATCCAACAATCTTTTTTCATTTAACATTTTTCCCCCTATATGGCCCACGAACTTTTGTTATCTTTAAACGGTAAACGCACACACGCACAATAATGGCCTTTTTCTTGAGTTTCTGCCAAACCCTTTTTCTTATCACAAAGATGGGATTTGTAATACCGACAACGTGGTGCATACGGGCAAGGCTTTGCTTGCAAAGAAGCATTGTATTTTGCAGATAGCGGCTCTCTCTTTTTTTGCAAAGCAGGATTGGGCAACGGAACGGCCGAGAGCAAATCTTCCGTATATGGGTGTTGCGGATTTTTAAGCAGGCTTTCTGCCGGAGCACACTCCATTATTTGCCCTTGATACATCACCGCTATTCTGTCACATAAAAAACGAGCCACGCCAAAATCGTGCGAAATAAACAACACACTCAAACCACGTTTACGGCTAATTTCTTTCAACAAATTTAAAATTTGCGCCTGCACGGATACATCTAAAGCAGATACAGGCTCATCTGCTACTAAAATCTTAGGCTCTAAAGCCAAGGCCCGCGCAATGGCGATACGCTGGCGCTGACCGCCTGAGAACTCGTGCGGATATCGGGCCAAATGGGCAGAATCTAAGCCTACAGACTCCACCAATTCTTTTAATTTTTTAGCACGCAATGCTTTTTCTTTATACAGGCCATGTATGTCCCAAGGTTCTGACAAAATTTGTCGCACCGTCATGCGTGGGTCTAAACTAGAGTAGGGGTCTTGAAAAACTACTTGCAACTCTCTACGCAAATGCTGCAATTGTGCTTTGCTGAGTTCTTTTAACTCTTTACCTAACACCTGCACAGAACCAAATTGATATTTTTCAAGCCCCAAAATCACTTTGGCTAGGGTCGTTTTGCCACAACCGGACTCTCCTACCAAGCCCAAAACTTCATGCTCATGTAAGGTAAGATTGACCTCCTGCAAAATGGTTTTTTCTTGCCTTTTGCTAAACCAGCCTCCTTTTCGATAGGCTTTAAATAAGTTTTTAATCAACACAGGCGTGCTCATGCCTTCTCCTCCCAAAGCCAACAACGCACCTCATGCTCATTTTGTTTAAAAATAGGAGGCAAAGACTCCTGACATTTAGCACAGGCTTTCGGACAACGCGGCGCAAACGGACAGCCTTTTAAAACCATTCCCGCTACCGGCGGATATCCCTCAATGGCAGGCAAAATCTCCTGTTTTTGATTTACAGACACCAAAGAACTCAAAAGCCCCTGCGTATAGGGGTGTTTAGGATTAGAAAACAAATCCGACACGTTTGCTTTTTCTACACAATAACCACCGTATAAAACCAGCACTTCATCAGCCACGTCTGCCACAATGGCTAAGTTATGCGTAATAAAAATCGCCGCCATGTGATTTTGTATTTGTAAATCTTTAATAAGTTTTAAAATTTGTGCTTGAATGGTGACATCTAAAGCAGTGGTAGGTTCATCGGCAATTAAAATATCCGGACGCAGACACAATGCCATCGCTATCATAATGCGCTGGCGTTGCCCGCCGGAAAACTGAAAAGGATATTCCTTCATTCTTTCACGAGCATTGACAATGCCCACTTTTTTTAACAAACGCTCAGCCGTTGCTTTGGCCCGCAAACTTGTGCAAGATGTATGTGCTAAAATAGTTTCTGTTAATTGGTCTCCCACCGTACGGATAGGGTTTAAACTGGTCATCGGGTCTTGAAAAATCATAGAGATTTTAGCCCCGCGTAATTTGCGCAATTGCTCAGAAGAAAGCGTCAGAATGTCTTTATTTTTAAAGTAAATATGGCCGGAAGTTATTTCTCCTCCCGTCGGCAGGAGGTTTAAAAGAGATAGCGCGTGAACCGTTTTTCCGCAGCCGGATTCCCCCACTACGGCAAGGACTTTTCCTTTTTTTAATTGATAATCAATTCCATGCAAAACTTCGGCCGTACCCAATTCTGTACGAAAGGCCACTTTTAAGTCTTGCACTTTTAGCACTGTTTCTTCGCGCTCATTCATGCTAATATTATACTATTTTACTTCTATTTTCTAACAAAAAACCCCGCCGATTTGGCGGGGTTTTGCAGAGAAAATATTTTATCTCGGGATTAATATTTTTACTACCTTTTGGCAGTGTTGTCTGCCGTTTTGTGCTTTAAAATCTACCAAGCCAAAGTATACTCCGCGTGCTACTTTCTTGCCATGATCGTTCGTGCGATCCCAGAAGCATCTTAA